>URBA01000097.1 GCA_900545905.1 uncultured Collinsella sp. | reverse complement strand
CGCTGCTCGAAAATTCGATGACCGATATCGAATACAACGGCTTTTACCACGACGAACCCGAGCAGCAATCAATTGACGAGGAGCGCCGAAACACGCTGCGAAACATGGGGTATGCCGTTATCACAGTTAATCGTCATTCGTTTTTCAAACAGTCCGCTTTTAAACGGGTCATGGAAGCGATTCGCATTCGCGAGAAGATATGGCCCGGTCGACTCCCGGATAACTTCGCCATCCTGCAAGAAACTCTTCGTCAATTTGTCTTGCGGCGCTACTTCGAATACGGTCGCCGCGTCCTGGAGACACTCAAAGAAGAAGAGGCCGCCAAGCGCGAAATTGCAAGCCAATATCCGCAAGCTGATGACCCGAGCATCAACGATGTGCCCGAACCCGACGACATGCAACACGTCGGGGCCCTTGCTGAGGAAATCAATGGGCCTTGGGAAAGCGACATTTTCGCAAAAATCGATGAAAACCGCACGGAAGACGACACGATTATTGATCTAATTGAGAATTCGCTCTTCTAAAGGCGATCTCTGCGGATGTCCACCTACATTTTTCGACTTATTCGGCCACCGGTGTGCCAGATTGGCTGCAGCAATGCTCAATATAACTTTAGATAAAACTGATTCTGCAGGAACTCCCGTAGAGGAAGAACTGATTCTCGCGGTATTTGACACGATAAAGTACAAATATGAACAGTTCTAATGCTTCTCAAGGTGGCTTTCTTAGCATGCTAGCCGAACATCTCGAAATATGTTGGCGAGCATTGCGTCGATGTCTCCCAACCCACAGAAAATCGCAGAGGCGGCAAGCAGTCATCGAAATTAACGCAAATTGTATTGACATATGAACATACACTCATATAATCGAAAGCAAGTTATATGAGCGCATGTTCATATGAAAGGATATTGCAATGAGCATCCGCGTTGATGAAACGAAACCCGACATCGAGGCCACCGAGCCCGTGATCCCCACCACCTGCTCGCCCGAGGACCTTCCCGACGAGGAGCTTCTCTACGACCTTGCCGACCTGTTCAAGGTCTTCAGCGACACCACGCGCATCAAGATTCTCTATGCCCTCATGGGCCGCGAGCTCTGCGTGGCCGACATCGCCGAGGCGACCGCAACCTCGCAGTCTGCGGTGTCGCACCAGCTGCGCACGCTCAAGCAGTCGCACCTGGTCAAGTTCCGCCGCGACGGCCGCAACATTCTCTACTCGCTCGCCGACGATCATGTCTACACCATGCTCAACCAGGGCATGAGCCATATCTGCGAATAGCAATCAACCACGGTATCAGCGCGGCCGGCACCCAGACCGCTAACACAGGGAAAGGAACCCACCATGAAAAAGCAGTTTAAGCTCGACGAGATCGATTGCGCCAACTGCGCGCGTGAACTTCAGGACGAGCTGGCTAAGCTCGATGGCGTCAAGTCCGTTTCGGTCAACTTTATGACCCAGAAGCTGACGCTCGAGGCCGATGATGCTGAGTTCGACGAGGTGCTCAACCGCGTTGTTGAGTTTACGGCCGACGCCGAGCCGGACTGCGAGATTATTCTCTAGCCCAGGTTTACGCCAACCTGCAAGGCCGCGCTTGCTGCGGCCTTTGCTCGCGAAATTATATGAGCAAGTGTTCATACACTCAAATGGGAGGTTTGAATCATGGCGGCCGCCGATTCCAAAAAGAAAAAGAAAAAGCGCAAGAAGAAAGAGTCCCTTGAGCACAAGCGCAACCGCATCCTGGTAGCACTGGGCATTTTTGCCGTTGTTTATGCCCTCGACGAGCTCGGCGCCCTCGCTATCGCATTTGGGGAGCCCGGCAACATCTACGCCAGCTTTGTGCTGTTCCTCGTGCCGTTTTTGATTGCCGGCTACGACGTACTGCAAAAGGCATTCAATAACATCCGCCGCGGCAAGGCCTTCGACGAGAGCTTCCTCATGGCCGTCGCGACCATCGGCGCGTTTGCCATGGTGCTCTTCCCCGACACCGACCCGCACATGGCCGAAGGCGCCGCTGTCATGCTGTTCTACCAGGTCGGCGAGTTGTTCCAGGCATACGCCGTGGGCAAGAGCCGCAAGTCGATCAGTGCCATGATGGACATCGCGCCCGACTACGCTAACGTCGAGCAAGCCGACGGCACACTCGAACAGGTCTTTCCCGATGACATCGCCGTCGGCACCGTGATCGTGGTCAAGCCCGGCGAGCGCGTGCCTATCGACGGCGTCATCGTCGAGGGCGAAACCCAGCTCGACACCGCCGCCCTTACCGGTGAGTCGGTCCCCCGCCCGGCCAAAACCGGAGACGATATCATCAGCGGCTGCATCAACATGACGGGGCTCATCCACGTGCGCACCACCAAGCCCTTTGGCGAGTCCACCGTCGCACGCGTCCTGGAGCTCGTGGAGAATGCCAGCGAAAAGAAGGCACGCACCGAGAACTTCATCACGCGCTTTGCCCGCATCTACACGCCCGCCGTCACCGGCGCTGCCGCGGTGCTCGCGCTCGGCGGTGGCCTGGTCACCGGTGCCTGGTCCGACTGGATTCTGCGCGGCCTGACCTTCTTGGTCGTCAGCTGCCCGTGCGCGTTGGTGATCAGCGTGCCGCTCAGTTTCTTTGGCGGCATCGGCGGCGCGTCCAAGCTGGGCGTTCTCATCAAGGGCTCCAACTACCTCGAGACGCTCGCCGACGTGGACACCGTCGTCTTTGACAAGACGGGCACCCTCACCAACGGCACGTTCTCGGTGGTCGCGGTACACCCCGAGGCCGGCTATACCGAGCAGTCGTTGCTCGAAGTCGCAGCCCTTGCTGAGTCGTTCTCCGATCACCCCATCGCGCAGTCCGTACGTGTCGCCTACCAGGGCGAGGTCGACCCCAAGCGCGTAAGCGACTCCACCAACGACGCGGGCCATGGCGTGACGGCAACCATCGACGGCAAGCACGTCGTCGTCGGCAACGCCAAGATGCTCGCCGCGGCCGGCGTTGAAGCACCGGACTGTGAGGTTGCCGGCACAATCCTCCACGTGCTCGTGAACGGCGTGTATGTCGGCCACATCGTGATTGCAGACACCGTTAAGGCCGATGCCGAGCAAACGATTCGCGACCTGCATGCCGCCGGTATCAACCGAACCGTCATGCTCACGGGCGACCGCGAGGAGGTTGCAGCGTCTGTGGCCAAGCAACTCGGTCTCGACGAGTTCCACGCGCAGCTCCTGCCGGGCGACAAGGTCGAGCGCGTCGAGGCATTGCTGGCAGCCGAATCGGACAAGGGCAAGCTCGCCTTTGTCGGCGACGGCATCAACGATGCGCCTGTGCTCACCCGCGCAGACGTTGGCATTGCCATGGGCGCTATGGGTTCCGACGCCGCGATTGAGGCCGCCGACGTGGTGCTCATGGACGACAAACCGTCCAACATCTCCCGCGCGATCCGCGTGGCGCGCAAGACCATGTCGATTGTTTGGCAGAACATAATCTTTGCGCTGGGCATTAAGTTGCTGATTCTGGTGCTTGCGGCACTGGGCATCGCCAACATGTGGCTTGCCGTGTTCGGCGATGTGGGTGTGGCGATCATCGCCATCCTGAACGCCATGCGCGCGATGGGTGTCAAGAACCTGTAGCGCCTGTGGTCCCACCGGCCGGGGCCGGGCTTGGTTTTGAAAACGTCCTCGACCAATGAATCGCCCCCGTTCTGCTCCTTCGGAGCTACGAACGGGGGCGATTCTGGTCTGCGGAATGTTTTCAAAACCAAGCCCGGCCCCGGCCTGCGGCGACACAACTGGCGGTTCTTGGGCATCACTTGCTGGCGGGGTTCCTTGTCTGAGTTGGACTTGGTTGGTGGGGCTACTGATCCCGGTCGCTGCCCCGTCTCAGCATCGATCTTAGCTTCTCGAAGCTCTCCTCGCTCAGGCAGTGCTCCATGTGGCAGCCCTCTTGCGACGCGACCTCAGCCGAAACACCCGCATCCTCCAGCAGCCCCACGAAAAAGCAGTGACGCTCCCACATTTGGCGAGCGACCTCCAGCCCTCGCTCTGTCAGATGAACATCTCGTTTGCCCATTTCGACATAGCCGTTGCTTTCCAACGTCGCCATGGCCTTGGAAACGCTCGCCTTGGTTACGCCGAGGTACTCCGCAACGTCGATCGAGCGCACGATGACCTGACGTTCCGACAGAACGTAGATTGATTCGAGATAGTCTTCTCCGGATTCACGTAGGGCCATGGGCCGCCTTTCGCGATGATTGCTAGTTAGCCTTTGGATACTTTCCACGGCTAACTTTACCGCAAAAGTTGCCCATGTCTTACTACTTTGTCTAAAAGTTAGCCGTGTTTCACAAAACGTGCGGGACGAAAACAAAATGGGAACACGCCCCGCAAGGAGTGTCCCCAAGTGCCGAGCCGCAGCTATAGCAGTCCAAAGTACTTCGCGGCGTTGTAGATGCCGTCGTCGTCCACGGCGGTCGTCACATAGGTCGCCGCAGCTTTCACCGTGTCCTGTGCGTTGCCCATGGCCACGCTCGTGCCCACGGCGGCAAACATCGACAGGTCGTTCTCGCCGTCGCCAAAGGCAATCGCCTCGCTCGCGTCGATACCAAGCCGCTCGAGCGTCGCCGCCACGCCCAGGTCCTTGCCGCCGTTAGCGGGAATAATGTCGCAGAACAGGTCGCACCAGCGCGTGGTGAGCGAATGCGACACGGCATCGGTCACGATATGCTCGTCAACTGGGTCAACAAAGGCACAGAACTGATAGACCGGCGCGTCAAAGGCATGCTCAAACGGCTCCTCGTGGTAGACGATTCCCGCGTTGCTGCCAGCCGTCACCACGCGCTCGGACAGGCGGTTCACAAACGAGTTCTCGCCCTGCATGCACAGTGAGTCGTAGCGCCCCTGCGCCACCTGGTCCACAATCACCGCAACGTCGTCCGGATCGATCGGGCAGCTGCGGTAGACGCCCTTGGCATCAAAACAGTGCTGGCCCGAAAGCGTAATGTACGCATCCCAGCCCAGGTCGAACAGCCAGTCCGGCATCTGGTAGGTCGGACGGCCCGTGGCGATCACGCACGCAATCCCCTGCTCGCGAAAGCTGTCGAGCACCTGCTGCGCCGACGCCGGAATCCGGTGGGTCTTAAAGCTCAGCAGCGTACCGTCGATATCGAAAAACGCGGCTTTGATCATCCTCGTCTACTCCTCGCCCTCGAGCTTTTCGCTCGCCTCGAGCCATGCCATCTCCAGCTCGTCCATGGCGGCGTGAGCCTCGTCGATCTTTGCCTGCTGCTCGCCGAGCGCCGTGTAGTTGGTGGGATCGACCTGGGCCATGGCGGCCTCGGCCTCCTCCACGCGGGCGCGCTGCGTCTCCATCTTGCGCTCGAGCGAGCTCACCTCGCGGCGGAGCTTCTGACGCTCGGCGTTGGAAAGGCCGTTGGGCTGACCGCTCGACTTGGGCTTGTCGGCAGCAGCCGCCGCACCGGTATCGAACGTGCCGGTCTTAGCGCTCGGCGCGCCCACGGGCTCGCCCTCGGCAGTAGCGTTGCACAGGCGCAGGTACTGGTCCACGCCGCCGGGCATATGCGTCAGATGGCCATCGAGCAGTGCCCACTGTTGGTCGGTCACGCGCTCCATCAAAAAGCGATCGTGTGTCACCAGGATCAGCGTGCCGGGCCAGCCGTCCAGCAGGTCCTCGACAATCGCGAGCATGTCGGTATCCAGGTCGTTGCCGGGCTCGTCCAGGATAAGCACGTTGGGCTCGTCCAGGATCGTCAGCAGCAGCGACAGGCGACGGCGCTGGCCGCCCGAAAGATCGCCGATGCGACTCCAGAGCTGCTGTGTCGTAAAGCCCAGGCGCTCGCAAAGTTTCTCGGGCGAAGTCTCCTTGCCGTCGATGACGTAGTACTTCTTATAGTTGCCGAGCACCTCGCGGATCGTGTCGCCCATGTAGGGTTCGAGCTCCTCGAGCTGCTGCGACAGCACGCCAAAGCGCACCTGTCTCTTATACACATCTGACGCTGCCG
>URBA01000096.1 GCA_900545905.1 uncultured Collinsella sp. | reverse complement strand
GCGGCCGTTGAGGCCTTCTTCAATTACATGCCAGCCCTCGCCTAAGTCACGTTGGACCACGCCACACCAGCGCACATCCTGCGCATAGCGCACCGCGGTACCGTCGCGCATGCCCGCCGGATCGTAACCATAGGTGTTGCTGTCACCAAAGCACAGAACGTTTTTCATCGTAAGCTCCCCACTCAATAAAAAGCCGACAGGAGCAGCCTCTCCCGTCGGCTCGGTATATCGCATCACGAGCACCGTTTACAGGTACTTGCGCCAGTCGTCGTCATCCTCGTCATCCTCGGCAGCGGCCTGAGCCTGCTCGGCGGCACGGGCGGCTGCGGCGCGGGCGGCAACCTGAGCATAGGACTCCTCGTTTCGCTCGGGGAAGTTTGCCAGCACGTGCTCGAATTTGGCGAAGTCCTCGTCCCAGCGCGTAGAGGGCACGGCAAAGAAGACCTGCTTGACCTTGAAGTCGCCCGATGCGAGCTCCTTGCGGAAGAGCTCGGCCACGGCCTCGGCATCAAAGCCGTTGTTGTCGCAGCCCCATGCGCCCAGCACGAGCTTCTCGCGACCCAACTCGTCGCAGATGGCGAGCACAAAGCGAATGCGGTCGCGCAGGGCATCCAGCAGAGCATCGTCGCTCACGCGATACTCCTGGCGGGCGCGCTTAACGTTGGGCGCGGCGGCCACGATCACGTCGGCGTATGCATGCACGTGGTTGCGGTCGAAGCGCACCGCAGGCACCACTAGGGCACGGTTACGATAGAGCTCGCAGTTGATGTTGCGGCGACGGTTCTCGCCGTACCATTTGCGCTGCTTATCGAGAACGTTGTACAGATACGAATCGGCGCACAGCGTGGCCTCCTGGCCCAGATAACCCTGAATATATCCACCGCCCGGGTTGGTGAACGAGGCAAAGGCGAGCACGGCCATGTCGCAGAATTGCGCATAGCCACGACCGTTGTCCAGGATGGCCTGCGTGGCGGAGGCATCGAGCACAGTGACCTCGGGCAGGACCGGAGCGGGCTCCTCAGCAGGCGCGGACTCAGCTTCGGCGATTTCCTCGGCAGGCTCCTCGACGGGCTCGGGCGCCGCCTCGGTCTCGGGCGCTGCCTCGACCTCGGCAGTCTCCGCGTTCTCGACGTCCTCGGCAACCTGCTCTTCGGGGGCCACAGCACTCTGAACCTTGGCCTTCATCGCCGCGACAAAGCCGGCAGGCATACCGTCAAACTCGCGAACACCGGCAAGCGAACGCTCGATATCCTTGGCGCACGCTTCGGACACAGTTGCCACGTGACGCTCGGCGGCCTTGGCACGGGCCTCGCGCTTGGGATTGGGCTGACCCGCTCGGTTGGACCTGCGGTTACGGTTCCTGTTGTCGACGTCTGCCATAAGTGGTCACCTTTCTCGGTCTCTGCCGCTATCGGCTTTTCCCATCCATGATACCCCGTCGCGTACAAAAAAGACGGCCCCGAAGGACCGCCTTTCGCATCGATTTGCATGCACGGCAAGCACCGCCGCAATTCGCCACTAGTCGCGACGGCCGAGGATGTTCAGAATGCGCAGGAACACGTTGATAATATCCACGAACAGGTTAGAGGCCATAAGCACGGCGTTGGGCAGTGTAGGCGGCACTGTCGTGGCAACATAGGTGTCGTAGCCAATAAAGCCGGCGAACACCACGATCACGATCAGGTCGATGATGGTCTGCGAGACGCCCATGAACATCAGCACGATCTCAACCAGAATAGTGGCGAGCAGAATGCCAAAACCGATGCCATATACGCGCTGGAAAAACTTGGGGAACGTCACGCCCAAGGCGCCAAAGACAAAGGTGATGGCGGCCGTGGCGATAAAGGCAGTGTTGATGGTGGGCAGGTCGTAGTTGGCAAGGCCAAACGACGCGGTCAGGCCAAAGGTACTCGCAAAGATTACGTAGCCCACAAGGGACAGGCCCACGGACTGTTTGCTGGCAGCAGCCGACATCATAACCATGCCGACGATGGTCAAAATAAACGAGCCAAAGACCAGCGGCAAGGCGGCGCCGCTCATCATCATGCGCGCAAACGACATGGTGCTCGTAAAGTAGGCGCCGGCGCCCATGGCGCAAAAGCCCAAGAAGATCAGGGCAGACATGGTGAGATTGTACGCGCGCGGCGACATCTCCTTGGCGCGGCTTGCGCCGCTCTCGACGGGGCCGTTCTGATAGCCCTGGATATCGTTCATAATTTCGTCCTTTCAAAAAGCACCGCGACGGCGCCGTAGCTGACAAGTTTCCTGCCATTGTACCCGAACGCCACGCGTTCTTACCTGCGGCGCTCGCTCTCGAGTGTTCGGTCGAACGCCCACACCCACCAACGCATCAGGTGGGCCTGCGAGCCATCTGGTCGTTCGCGCGTCTGGTCCTCCAGATACAACTCGGTCGCGTGCCCGCCAAAACGCACCTTATAGGTTGCCGTACGGATGCCGTGAACCGTCAGGCCAAACCCAGCGGTCGAGACAATCTCGTCAATCGTAAAGCAACGACCGTCGACCCAGCAGACGGTGACCGGCACGACCTGTCCGCCCGCGAGGATGCGAGCCACGACGTCCACATACTGCTTGTGCACGCGCCGAGTTTTGCCATCTGTCTGTCGATATTCCATGCCTCCTATTATCGAACGCATGTTTGCATGTTGTAAAGCGAACAGGCTGTGGTTTTGGGGTGTTGGGGCGCGCGCACGTGTCCTCATGGTGTGTTAGCAAAAAGAACACCCACGGTCAACAGGGCTAATATTCATTTTTAGTGCCAAAAAATTCACTGCTCCCATCAGAACTCGGTAAAGAAACCCGCAGGAGGTGATACGATTTATCATGTTTCTGTAACGTGCCTGCAAACTTCGAGAAAGCCCATATATGGACGTAACGTTCTCAACCTTCCTCGGCCAACTTGTGTCGAACCCAGTCCTTGCCGTCACCGTGATCCTCGCGCTCGGCGCCATCTTCGTCAATGGATGGACCGACGCACCCAACGCCATCGCGACCTGCGTCACTACGCGTTGCATGCCCGCCCGCGCCGCTATTCTCATGAGTGCCGCATTCAACTTCCTTGGCGTGCTCATCATGACGCACTTTAACGCGAGCGTCGCCAACACCATCTCCCATATTGTCGACTTTGGCGGAAACAGCACCATGGCGCTCGCCTGTCTGTGCGCGGCGCTGTTCTCCATCGTCGTCTACGGCGCCACAGCGTCGCGTTTTGGCATCCCCACCTCGCAAAGCCACAGCCTTATCGCCGGCCTGACCGGTGCCGCCATCGCCCTCGGCGGTGCGAGCAGCGTCAACGTCCACGAGTGGATGAAGGTCATCTACGGCCTGGCGCTCTCCATCGGTCTGGGCTTTGTCATGGGCTGGGTCCTGTGCAAGCTCGTCTCGATTCTTTTCGCCGCCGCCAACAGGCGACGTGCCAATGTCTTCTTTAAATACGCTCAGATCGCGAGCGCTGCGGCCATGAGCTTTATGCACGGCGCGCAGGATGGACAGAAGTTCATCGGCGTGCTCTTTTTAGGCGTGGCCTTCGCAAACGGCCAGACCAGCGTCGGCGATGCCGGCATCCCCATCTGGATTATGCTGCTGTGCTCGGCCACCATGGGTATCGGCACCAGCGTGGGCGGTGAGCGCATCATCAAGTCCGTCGGCCAGAGCATGGTTAAGCTCGAGAAGTATCAGGGCTTCTCCGCCGACCTGGCGGGCGCCGCGAACCTGCTGCTTGCCACCCTTACCGGCATCCCCGTGTCCTCCACACACATCAAGACCTGCGCCATCATGGGCGTCGGTGCCGTCAAGCGCCTCTCGGCCATCAACTTCGGAGTCGTCAAGGACATGATGTTCACCTGGTTCTTCACCTTCCCCGCCTGCGGACTCATCAGCTTTGTCATGGCCAAGCTGTTCATGATGTTCCTCTAGTCAAACCGAACGTCCATCTGGACCGCAACACTTCGCCCACCCGTCTTCGCCTCGAAAGGACCCACCCATGGCAAAGAAACCCGATTCGTTCTACTTTGACAACTACGTCGCTTGCGCCGACCTCGCCGTCCAGGCCGCAGAGCTGCTCACCAAGATTTTTGAGAACTTCGATCCCGCGCAGATTCACGACATGCTCAATAAGATGCATGCGATTGAGCATGCGGCAGACAAGAAGCACCACGAGCTCGAAGACGCCCTGCTCACCGCCTTTATCACCCCGCTCGAGCGCGAGGATCTGGATCTGATGAGCTGCGCGCTCGACACCGTGCTCGACCGTATTGAGGGCGTCGTGCAGCGCGTCTACTTCACCAACATTCAGAGCATCCATCCCGACGCCATCGTCATCGCCCACAAGGTGACTGACGCCTGCCGCGCCATGAAAGACCTGATGGTCGAGCTTCCCAACTACCGCAAGTCCAAAACGCTGCGCGAGCTGGTCATCCAGATCAACACCATCGAGTCCGAGGCCGACGAGCTCTACATCAACGCCATGCGCAACCTGCACGTTAACGGCAAGGATCCGCTCGAGGTCATCGCTTGGCGTGACGTCTACGCCTTCCTGGAGTACTGCGCCGACTGCTGCGAGAATGTGGCCGATGTTGTGGATTCGATTGTCATGAAGAACAGTTAATTGGGGGTACGTATCCCACCGGTCGCGGGCCCGACCACTAATACCTTTTTCACTCCGGCTGCAAGCAGAGTCGTTCAAAAGGTATTAGTGGTCGGGCCCACTCCCTTACGTACCACCATTGGGAACTTTGGCTGAGGGATTGAGCGTGGTGGGGCCTTTGCTGTGATGGCCCTTGATTGCTCGGGGTTTTACTTTGGTATTCGATGAGCGATTGGCTGATTGCTGCTTTGGGTACTGTTTGGGTTACTTTGGGTTTGTTTGATTTTTAATTGTTGGAGGGCTTGTATGTCTTATTTGGATCTGGCTCGGGGTCGGTATTCTTGTCGTGAATTTCAGGATCGTTCTGTTGAGCAAGCTGTTGTGGATGCCATTGTTGAGGCTGGGCGGATTGCTCCTTCTGCTTGTAATAATCATCCTTCTCGTGTGATGGTGCTGGATACGCCTGAGCTTCTGGAGAAGGCTGCTGCTTGTCAGCCTCGGTTTGCTCGTGATGGATCTATCTTTGGCGCTCCGCTCATCTTCCTTATTTGTAGCGTTACCGAAGACGCTTGGGTGCGCCCGTATGACCAGATGAATTCCAGTGAAATCGATACGTCCATAGTGTGCGATCAGATGATGATGGAGGCCACCGAGCAGGGCCTGGGAACGTGCTGGGTATGCCATTTTAAGCCCGAGGTGGCACAGGAGCAGTTCAACCTGCCCGAGGGCGTCTATCCCTATCACATGCTCGTCTGCGGATATCCTGCCGACCACATCGCCGACCCCGAGCATCGCGAGGCCCGTACCATTCCCCTCTCCGACTTCCTCCTCAAGTAGATTTTGGGACATGCCCTAAAAACCTATCCTTGACCGCTCACCGGTTCGCCGAGTTCTGCGCCACTATGTGCAGGGCTCGGTTTTTTATGTTGCGCGCCCCGGTACAGTCATAAAAAAGGACCCGCAAGCTGCGGGTCCTTTCTAGGCACTAAATTGTAGGCCGAATGTTAGTCCAGGTCGTCGGCAGCGAAGTTGTCGATCGGGGCGAAGGGATCGGCCACGGGGACAACCGGGTCAGCGACGGGCAGCGGCTCGGCGGGAACAGTCACCGCAGGAGAAGCGGCAGAACCGACCGGCGTGGAGGCCATGAGGTCGGCCGGGAAGGAGTTCTGGGCATCGTCCATGAAGTGCTGGATGAGCTTGAGATACTCGGCCTTGAACTCCTCACGAGAAGCCTTGAGACGATCGATCTCCTCGAGCTCAGCCTGCTTTTCGGTCAGAGCCTGGCGGATAACCTCGCGGGCCTTGGCGTCAGCCTCGTTGCGAATACGCTCAGCGTTCTCATTGGCATCGTTGACGATGGTCTCAGCGGTCTGCTGGGCAGCGATCAGGGCAGCGGAAATC
>URBA01000095.1 GCA_900545905.1 uncultured Collinsella sp. | reverse complement strand
GTAGTCTCGTGGGCTCGGAGATGTGTATAAGAGACAGGTGCTGCTGTGCTCCTACTCGCCGGTGCTGCAGCCTACGACGGGCGCCATGCCTGGCATCAAGGCCTTCGACGCCGCCGTCTTCGGTGGCATCGGTTCCATCCCCGGCGCCTTTGTCGGTGGCATTCTCATCGGCATCATCGAGGCGATGGCGCAGGCTTACATTTCCACGAGCCTTGCCAACTCCATCGTCTTTGGTGTTTTGATCATCGTCCTGCTCGTCAAGCCTGCCGGCCTCTTGGGCAAGTACGTCCCCGAGAAGGTGTAGGTGAGCGTTATGAAGTTTCTTAAAGACAAGCAGACGCGTCACGACTTTGTTACGTATGCCATGTGCATCGTGGCCTTCGCCATCGTGTTCTTTATGCAGTCGAACCACATGATTCCGCGCATGATCGCCGGTCAGCTGGTTCCCATCACGGCCTATATCGTCATGGCCATCTCCCTTAACCTCGTCGTCGGCATCGCAGGCGACTTGTCGCTGGGTCACGCGGGCTTTATGAGCGTGGGTGCCTATACGGGCATCGTCACTGCCGTCGCGCTGGAGAGCACCGTTCCGTCCGATCCGATGCGTCTGATCATCAGCATTGTGGTCGGCGCTATCGCCGCTGCCGTCTTGGGCTTCTTGATCGGTATCCCGGTCCTGCGCCTGAGCGGCGACTATCTGGCCATCGTGACCCTGGCTTTTGGCGAGATTATCAAAGAGGTCGTCACCTGCCTCATTGTGGGCGTCGATTCCCGCGGCCTGCATGTGATCTTTAACATCACGGGTAACTCCACGATCGACGACCTGCACCTGCTCGAGGACGGCACCGCCATCATCAAGGGCGCCCAGGGCGCCTCGGGCGTGTCGACGTACTCGACCTTCCTCGCCGGTGCCATCCTGGTCATGGTCGCACTCGTGATCGTGCTCAACCTGGTTCGCAGCCGTACCGGCCGTGCCATTATGGCCGTGCGCGATAACAAGATTGCAGCCGAGTCCGTAGGCATCTCCGTCACCGAGTACCGCATGATCGCCTTCGTGGTTTCCGCTGCCCTCGCCGGTGCTGCCGGAGCCCTCTTCGGCGGTAACTTCTCGCAGCTCTCCGCCACCAAGTTCGACTTCAACACGTCCATCCTCATTCTGGTGTTCGTGGTCCTGGGCGGCCTTGGCAACATGCGCGGTTCCGTCATCGCGGCGTCGTTGCTTACGGTGCTTCCCGAGCTGCTCCGTCAGTTCTCGGACTACCGCATGCTCATCTACGCCATCGTGTTGATCCTGGTCATGATCTTTACCAACAACCCGCAGCTCAAGGCGTTCTTCGCACGCATTAAGGATCGCTTTGCTTCCAAGAAGGAGGTGGCAGCCGATGCCCAGTAAATTTGAGTTCAAGAAGGGCAAGATGGTCCCGTATCCTTCTGGCGCCATCGTTCCCGATCGTGACCTGGGCGAGCGCCCTGCACTCGAGTGCATCCACCTGGGCATTGAGTTCGGTGGCCTTAAGGCAGTCGACGACTTTAGCCTGACTATCGGCAAGACCGAGATCGCCGGTCTGATCGGCCCCAACGGTGCCGGTAAGACCACGGTCTTCAACCTGCTCACCAAGGTGTATCAGCCCACGCACGGCACCATCCTGCTCGACGGAGAGGATACCTCGGGCAAGTCGGTCTATCAGGTCAACCGCATGGGTATTGCCCGTACCTTCCAGAACATTCGCCTGTTCAACACCATGACGGTGGAGGATAACGTTAAGGTCGGTCTGCATAACCAGGAGCGTTACTCCGGCTTTGAGGGCGTGCTGCGCCTGCCGACGTATTGGAAGCACGAGAAGGCCGCCCACGAGCGCGCCATGGAGCTGCTGTCCATTTTTGACATGGAGCACCTGGCAAATGAACAGGCCGGCTCGCTTCCTTACGGCGCTCAGCGTCGTCTGGAGATCGTCCGCGCGCTTGCCACCAACCCCAAACTGCTGCTGCTCGACGAGCCTGCCGCCGGCATGAACCCGTCCGAGACCGCAGAGCTCATGGCGAACATCGTCAAGATTCGCGACACCTTCGGCATCGCCATCATGCTTATCGAGCATGATATGTCGCTCGTCATGAACATCTGCGAGGGCATCTGCGTGCTTAACTTTGGCAAGGTTATCGCCAAGGGCACGGCAGAGGAAATCCAGAACAACGACGCCGTTATCGAGGCATATCTGGGCAAGCAGGATAAGGGGGAGAACTAAATGGCAGAGCCGATGCTTTCCGTCTACAACATCAACGTCTGGTACGGCGCCATCCACGCCATCAAGGACATCTCCTTTAACGTCAACGAGGGCGAGATCGTGGCTCTGATCGGTGCGAACGGTGCCGGCAAGTCCACAACGCTCAAGACCGTCTCGGGCCTGCTGCGCTCCAAGACCGGCTCCATCAAGTTTATGAGCGAGGACATTACCCATACGCCCGCTGATAAGCTGGTCGGTAAGGGCCTGGCTCAGGTTCCCGAGGGTCGTCGCGCCTTTTTGCAGATGACGGTTGAGGAGAACCTGGAGATGGGTGCCTATACGCAGCCCAAGTCCACGGTGGCTCCGGGCCTGGAGCGCGTCTACGAGCAGTTCCCGCGCCTGAAGGAACGTCGTCGCCAGGTCGCCGGCACCCTTTCAGGCGGCGAGCAGCAGATGCTCGTTATGGGCCGCGCCCTTATGAGTAATCCCAAGCTGCTCATGCTCGACGAACCTTCCATGGGTCTGGCACCGATTCTGATCGAACAGATCTTCCAGATTGTCGAGGACCTGCACAAGGCCGGCACCACGGTGCTTCTGGTCGAGCAAAACGCGCAGATGGCGCTTTCCATCGCCACACGCGGTTACGTGCTCGAGACCGGCAAGATCACCATGACCGGCACCGGCCAAGAGCTCCTGCATGACGACAACGTCCGCAAAGCCTACCTCGGAGGCTAACCCACCTAACAAAAGGGGCGCTGGCTATCTCAGTCAGCGCCCCTTTTTAGTCGCGGTGAAATAGGGACTGAATACGGGCTCCAGAGGCCAAAAGAGTCCCTATTCCACCGCAACTTCATGGGGATGTGTGACAATGCCCGTCGGAAAACATCTGCTGTCTTTGGGGGTCTATCTATGCTGTACGAGTTTTGTGCCGAGAACTTTGAGCGGGTGCCGGCGGCTATCGATGCCGGTGCAAGGCGTATCGAGCTGTGCGACAACCTTGCCGTTGGTGGCACCACGCCTTCGGCCGGCGTTATCAGCGCTACGACCAACTATGTCCACGAGCACGATGCACGGGTGATGTGCATGATTCGCCCGCGTGGCGGCGACTTTCACTACGACCAGGACGAGCTGCGTATGATGGAGATGGACCTGGGCCTTGCCGTAAGCGCCGGCGTTGACGGCTTGGTCTTTGGCAGCTGCAAGCCCTGCGCTGGCGGATGGGCGCTCGACGAACTTACGCTTGGCGCCCTCGTGATGGCTGCGGGCTGCGCGACCGAGGAATGTAAGCGTGAGCCCATCGACATCACCTTCCACATGGCATTTGACCAGCTCTCGCCCGAGGCTCAGCTCGATGCGATTGATACACTTGCCGACTGCGGCGTTACGCGCATCCTCACGCATGGCGGCGCTGCCGGTACGTCGATCGAGGATAATTTCGATCACCTGGCTCGTTTAATCGAGTATGCGGGTGATCGTTTGACCATCCTTCCCGGCGGCGGCATTTCCACGGTCAACCGCGATACCGTGGCGGCGGCACTGGGCGTCTCCGAGCTCCATGGCACCAAGATTGTGCCGCTGGAGGTATAACCCGTGGCGCTGGTATTTGACGTTCGGCAGGCGAACGGTAAGCCCGACGACAACCGTCGTCCCGGCACCGCGTGCCCCTTTTGCGATACAGAAGGGCTCACCGACATCATTCGCCGTGATGGCGATTGCATTTGGCTCGAGAATAAGTTCAAGACCCTGCGCGCCACCCGTCAAACCGTGCTGATCGAGTCGGCCGATCACGATGCCGACCTGGTGACCTATGCGCCGGACGAGCTACATCATGTTATGCGGTTTGCCCTGGGTTGCTGGCAGCAGATGATCGATTCGCCGCAGTATCCAAGCGTGCTCATGTACAAGAACAAGGGCCCGCTCTCGGGCGGT
This sequence comes from uncultured Collinsella sp., assembly GCA_900545905.1. Classification (GTDB taxonomy): domain Bacteria; phylum Actinomycetota; class Coriobacteriia; order Coriobacteriales; family Coriobacteriaceae; genus Collinsella. The sequence goes on along the minus strand of URBA01000095.1, from coordinate 1,861 downwards.
AGTCTCGTTCATCCGCACATGCAGATTGTGGGTTTGGAGCAGGAAGACGGCTATACTTCGCTGACTTCCACCAATTTCGAAGGCATCAATGTCTGGCAACAGGGGAGGATCTCGGTCAACATCTCAACCGAACCGATCATGGGGTTCTTTGAGGTCAACGTTTCAGCCCCGCAAGGAATCGCCGCTAGCGATGACACAAGAGACCAAGCCGAGGCGGATCTCTTCGCCGATGCGATCCAGGTAGCTCTGCGCTATATCCTGAACGAGCACCACGGTGGTCGCGCGGAGTCGTACAACTTGTTCTTCTACCACATAGACGGCCGGACCATTGCCAAGGCGCTGCCACGTTGGGTGGTATCGCCCTACTTTGTGGGCTATCGTCTGGCCCAGGTCAATGCTGAGACCACGCTCGATATCGATGCTGAGTGCCTGCGTGCGCATCTGGAAACGCTCGTATAGCAAGACTAACACCCGCGTAATGCGGACGGTCTAGCGTGCCATGGCGTCACGGCCGGCCTCGACCCGCTTGCGCTGGGCGGCGCGCTCCTCGCCGGTCAGACGCTCAAAGAGATGTCCGATAAACGAGGCGAGTATCTGCTGAAACAGCGTTCCGCACATGACGGGAAACACGACTTCGCCCGGAAAGTACTGCGTGGCGATGACGGCGCCCGAAGAGATGTTACGCATGCCGCAGGTAAAGCACATGGTAGTCGTCTCGCTATATGGCAGATGGAGCGCACGGGCGGCCAGAAAACCGACGACAAAGCCGCTGATGGCGAAGACCAAAATAAAGAGGGCGACTTCTAGGCGCACCGCGTTCATGTGCAGCACGTACTCGCTCATGGCGGTGGAGTTGGAGGCGATAACGCCCATCATCATGAACTTGCAGGCGGGCGAGAGCGCGGGGGAGAGTTTCTCGTGCCCCCAGCCGCGCGTGAGCTCGTTGATCACGATGCCGAGCACAGCGGGGATGGCGATCATAAAGGCCATGTTCTGCATCATGCTCGGCACGTCGATCGAGACGGTGGCGCCCAGCAGGAGCTTGAGCGTAAGCGGAATCGTCACAGGGGAGATGACCGAGGACGTCAGGATGATGGTGAGCGCGAGCGGGCCGTTGCCGCCGAACATGCTGATCCACATAAAAGCGGTGACTGCCACGGGCACACTGTATTCGAGCACGATGCCGCAGACAAGGTTGGGGTTGGAACCAAAGAACAACGATCCCATGGCATAGGCCGCGATGGGAATAAGCGCCGCCGAGACCAACAACGCCAGAATCAGGTGCAGCGGACGGTGGAACACCTCGGCTACCTGGTGAAAGGTGTTGCTGAGCGCACCCTGAAACGTCATAAAGGCGAAGAGGGCGGGAACAATGGGCTTGAGAACGCCGATCTGTTGAGGAAAGAGCACGCCGAGCGCCACACAAATCGGAACGATGATCTGCATGTGCCCCGCGAGGAACTTCCCCAGTCCAGCCCATTGCTTCATATGCCCCGCGACTCCCTTTATCCGCGAACTTGTTTGTATGGATATGCTAGACGCTCGTATGTGTCCGTGCGGCTGAAACGCTCGATTGTTTCGAGGGCATTACCGCCATCGTTTGCCGAAACCGCGGCGCACCGCGGCGTTTTGCGTCCGCGCTGCACGGTATAATAAATCCGTTCAACAGATCTGCCTGCCGAAGCGGGCATACACAGAGGACTCATCGCTATGAACCGTGAGAGGTATCGCGGCGACCTGCCCCTATCAGGGGCGGGTGCCTATGTCATCGCTTAAGACGACGCATCGCTGGGCGGTCGCTCAGCAAAATCCCGAGCTCGAAAAGGAACTTTCGGCTGGTCTGGGCATTCCTGGGCTGGTG
>URBA01000094.1 GCA_900545905.1 uncultured Collinsella sp. | reverse complement strand
CGAGATGCAGCGTAGTCTCGTGGGCTCGGAGATGTGTATAAGAGACAGGCTTTAGCTGCATAAACAGTCCCTATTTCACCGCAACTTACGAGGAGGCTATTCGTCGCTGCCCGGTTTGCGTCGGTTGGCCTTTTTAATGGCGTTGAAGCGTTTGTCGTTGAGCCTGCGCTGGCGAGAGCGTTGAGGCACCTTGGTCTTTACGCGTCGACGCGGTGGACGCCCGCGACGCTCAAGCTCTGCCCTCAGCTTACGCAGACAGCAGCTGCGATTCTGAAACTGACTACGGCTCTCGCGCGCCGTCACCACAATCCCCGTGGGCCCATGCTTCATGCGCACCGCTGAATCCGTCGTGTTCACGCCCTGTCCACCCGGACCCGTCGCGCGAAACACCTGTACCTCGCAATCGCGCGCCAGCTCCTCGACCGACATCTCGGCATAGCGCGCATACTCGCGCCATCCCATCTTGTTCTCATCCATATCAACACCTCCCCTCATACAAAAAATGTGACAAAGGGACGGTCCCTTTGTCACATCGCATACCAATCGCTTGTGTTGCGCGCTTAGGCGAAGGTGATCTCGCCGGTCTCGCAGTCCATATCGGCGATACGGGCCAAGCTCTCGACGCGGAAGCCGCGCTCGCGGAGCTTATCGCCGCCGCCCTGGAAGCCCTTCTCCACTGCAATGCCAATACCGGACACCTCGGCACCCGCAGCCTCGCAGATCTTGATAAGACCCTCGAGCGCGCAGCCGTTGGCCAAGAAGTCGTCGATGATCAGGACCTTGTCGCCCTCGGACAGGAAACGCTTGCCAACGATGACCGGATACTCCTTCTGCTTGGTAAAGGAGTAGATGGTCGTGGCATACTGCTCGCCGTCGAGGTTGATGGACTGCGCCTTCTTGGCAAAGACCACCGGCACGCCGCCAAAATGCTGAGCCGCGATGCAGGCCATGCCAATACCCGAAGCCTCGATCGTCAGGATCTTGTTGATCTCAACGCCCTCGAACAGACGGGCCCACTCGGCACCCATGTGGTCAAACAGCTCAACGTCGCACTGGTGGTTGAGGAAGGCATCAACCTTAAGGACGTTACCGGCCTTTACGATGCCGTCATGGCGAATACGATCCTCAAGCTCCTGCATGGCGCAACCCCTTCTCGCGGCAACGATACCGCGCGATTAATAAACGTTGTTCGATAGTCTACCACGGACCTACCCCCGCCCGCCCCACAAGCCGCATCGCACTATAAAGCTGCAAGACCAGTAGATAGGCCCGATTCGTGGCGGACGCCCCCCAGAAACGCTAATGCCGGGCGCGCGTCCTCACCAAACGTACCAATGTGAGCGCAAAGCCCACGGTAGCAACGGCCATCAGCACGTAGAATACCAAACGGAAGCCAAAGAGGAACACGTCCGGACGACCCGCCACATAGCTCGTGACCGTCTTACCCATTACCGCGCTCGTCTGTCCATACAGGATGCGCGACGCCGCCGTAATACCCAGCGCTATGCCCGCATAGCGCGCCAAGCTGCTCAAGCTGCCCGCAAAGCCAAGCGCCTCACGCGGAGCCGAACCCATATACAGCGAATTATTGGGACTCTGGAAGATCGACGTGCCGCACGACATAAATGCGACGCAGCACACGATCATCAAGATGGAAGAGTGCTCGTCAAGCGTGCTCACCGCAAAGAGACCGCACACGTACACGCCCAGGCCAACGGCCGTGGGCGCTTCACAACCAACACGGTCGGACACCGAGCCCGAAAGCGGGCCCACAAAGGCATTCACGACCGGCATCGCCAAAAACAACAGGCCGGAGATATCGGAGCTAAAGCCGTGGGCATCCTGAAAGTAGAACGGCAGCACAAACTCGGAGGCACCGATACCCACGAACACGATAAGCATGCAAGCCAGGTTAATCGTGAAAGCCGAGCTCGCAAAGCAGCGACGCGCCGCCTCTGTCAACGGCATAGGGCGTTCGCCAGCCTCCGGCTTCACATGCGGCAGCGTATAGAGTCCCACGATAAACGAGATTACGCCAATGGGCAGATTGATAAGGAAGATGCTCTCCCAGGGAAAGCTCGCCACCAGCACGCCGCCGAGCACGGGGCCGCACATCATGCCAAGAGCCACAAAGGTCGCCAGAATGCCCATGGCACGGCCGCGCTCACGCGCCGGAAACGACTCGGTGATGATGCCCATATTGTTGGCCATCGCGGCGGCACAGCCAATGCCCTGCACGAAACGCGCCAAGATAAGCACCTCGAGCGAAGCCGAAAGCCCGCAAAGCAACGAGCCACCCGTAAAGACGATTACACCAAGCTGGAACACATTCACCTTGCCGCGCACATCGCCCAAGCGGCCAAACGGCAGCATGGCGACGCACGTCGCGAGCAGATACACCGAGCTCACGAGCTGAATGCGGTCGAGACCCACCCCCAGCTCCTTTTGCATCACTGGGAGCGCCACCGTCACGATGCTCGCATCCAGACACGCCATAAAGGTCATGACGAGCACGGTGAACAGAATCGCCCATTTATTCTTACCGTGGGTGTCGCCCTCTAGGGCAATGTGTTCGCGGCGCAGCTGCTCGGCAGTTTTCTCCATGTATATCCTTTCTATCGTGCAACGAAAAAACGGGACCCCAATCGCCTACAAACGGACACGATCGGGGTCCCGCCTACGGAATCGGAACTATGAGGACGTCGTCAGCCGAAAAGCCGTCCCACGCCCCGCACGCACGCTAGCCTAGCACTGCTCGAGTGCCTGCTCAAGGTCGGCAATCAGATCGGCCGTGTCCTCAAGGCCGCACGACAGGCGCACCATGTCGGCGGAGATGCCGCAGGCGATGAGCTCCTCGTCGTTCATCTGGCGATGGGTGGCGTTTGCCGGGTGCAGGCAGCAGGTGCGGGCATCGGCCACGTGCGTGGCAATCTGGGCGAGCTTAAGACTCTTCATAAAGGTCTCGGCCGCCGCACGACCACCGGTAAAGCCAAAGCTCACGACGCCGCAGGTACCGTTGGGCATGTACTTCTGAGCCATGTCGTAGTACTTGTCGCCCTCCAGGCCCGGATAGCTCACGAAGCGTACCTTGGGATGGCTCTGCAGGAACTTGGCAACGGCCAGGCCGTTCTCACAATGACGCGGCATGCGTACATGCAGGCTCTCGAGCGAGCTGTTCAGGAAGAAGGCCGCCTGCGGGTTCTGCATGGGGCCGAGGTCGCGCATGAGCTGCGCGGTAGCCTTGGTAATAAAGGCGCCCTCGCGGCCGAACTTCTCGGCATACGTCACGCCGTGGTAGCTCTCGTCGGGCGTGGTGAGACCCGGGAACTTGTCCGCATGGGCCATCCAGTCAAACTGACCGTGATCGACGATGACGCCGCCCAGGTAGGCCGCGTGACCATCCATGTACTTGGTGGTGGAATGCGTGACGATGTCGGCGCCCCACTCAAAGGGACGGCACATCACGGGCGTCGGGAAGGTGTTGTCGACCATCAGCGGCACGCCGTGGTCGTGCGCGGCCTTGGCAAAGCGCTCAATATCGAGCACAGCAAGGGCAGGGTTGGCGATCGTCTCGCCAAAGACGAGCTTGGTATTGGGCTCAAAGGCGGCCTCCAGCTCCTCATCGGTGCAGTCGGGGGCGACGAACGTGCAAGTCACGCCCATACGGCCCATGGTATGGGCAAGCAGGTTATACGTACCGCCGTAAATGGCAGAGCTCGCGACCACATGATCGCCGGCACCGACCACGTTAAAGATCGCGAGGAAATTCGCAGCCATGCCCGAGCTCGTGAGCATCGCAGCGGTGCCGCCCTCCATCTCGCAGATCTTGGCGGCAACCAGATCGCACGTGGGGTTCTGCAAACGGCTGTAGAAGTAGCCCGACTCCTCTAGGTCAAACAGCTTGCCCATGTGCTCGGACGTGTCGTACTTCCACGTGGTGGACTGGTAGATGGGCACCTGGCGCGGCTCCGCATCGCCCGGATGATAGCCGCCCTGAACGCACGTGGTACCGATAGTCTGCTCGCACATATCCAACTCCCTTACTTGGGTTTTGTTTTATTCGGTTCACAATACCGCTACCCCGCACCCCTCTCAACCCATCCCGCCGATAGGTTATAGGACAAATTAATCAGGTTTATTTGTCCCAAATCTTAAGAAAGTGTTCGATGGCGAAAAACAATGAGATATGCACTGCGGTCTCGATAAGCGAATGCGCCGGCAAGGGTACCATAGGCGGGTACACCATGAACAAGGAGACAACGATGAAGCAGATCGATACCACCCAGCTCAACACTGCCGCCTTTCAGGCACAGGCTGCCGAATACCACGCCCGCGGCTTTAACTGCGCGCAGGCCGTCGCCTGCACGCTCGCGCCCGCCGTCGGGCTCGACCCCCAGGTCGCCTTTACCCTCACCGAGGGCTTTGGCGCCGGCATGGGCGGCATGACCGAAACTTGCGGTGCCATCTCGGGCGCCGTGGCCATCATGGGCTTTGTAATGAGCGACGGCATGGAAAATCCCAAGACCAAGGGCCAGACCTACAAGCTGTCGCGCGAAATCGCCAAGCGTTTTGGCGAGAAGAACACGACGACCGTCTGCGGTACGCTCAAGGGCATCGGATCGGACAAGGGTCCGCTCCGCAGCTGTCCCGGTTGCATCGACGATGCCGTCGAGATCGCCTGCGATGTGCTAAAGCAGCTCGCCGAGTAAACGGCAGCAACAGAAAAACGACGGCCGTCGCGCTTGGAATCCATCCAAAAGCACGCCGGCCGTCGTCGTCAGAACTCGGCAAATTCGGGAGCGCCGACCTCGATCTCCTCGCGTCCCGCCATAAGCTCGCGCATCTTGGCGCAAAATGGCTCCTGCTCCCCCGCCTTAAACACCAAGTGAAGTGTAACGGTATCCGCGTAATCGGTATCCGAAACCTTGGCACCGGAATCCTGGGCCAAGCGAAGCACCTGCTCATACTGCGGATAGGCCACATGCACGTCAACAGGCACGACACTCGTCATCTCGACGATCTGCCCGGCCTCCTGAGCCGCGGCCACCGCCGCCTGCGTCGCCGCGGTATAGGCGCGCACCAAGCCACCAGGCCCCAACAGCGTGCCACCAAAATAGCGCGTCACTACGCAGCAAACATTTTTGAGCTCCGCACCGCGCAACACCTCGAGTGTCGGCATACCGCTCGTGCGGCTCGGCTCACCATCATCGCTCTGGCGCTCGCGTCCATCGACCAAAATCCACGCGGGAACATTGTGTCGAGCGTCGTAATGACGCTTGCGAACCATCTCGATAAAGGCATTCGCCTCATCCTCGGACTCAATATGGACCAGCTGGGCAATAAACCGGCTCTTGCGGTCCACAAACTCGCCCGAAGCCTCAATATTCGATTGCAGAGTAAAATAGCTGTCCAACAAAGCCCCTCAACAAAACTAAGCGCGGCAACAAACAGCCTCAATAATACGATAACCCTAGTAAAAAGAATGGCAACGCCGATGATTCCGTCAACGAAGGCGAGAACCCGTCAGCGCGAGCAAGGTGCCTTGAAAGACAAGGGCATTGACCTTATGGTCATGCCCGAAGGCTTGAAAGGCAGATTGCCGCGCTGACGGGTTCGCAGCGTCAACAAAGTGCCGAGTGGGCCGATAAGCCGGGTTCTGTCGTGAACGGTCATTTATCTTGTCTGCACGTTACCGTGCAGCTCCACGCACGCTACCCGAACGCGGACCGGGCCGGCCCATAGCGTTCCTATTCGCGCTTGCTCCGGATGGGGCTTGCCAAGCCGCCGTGTTACCACGACGCTGGTGGTCTCTTACACCACCGTTTCAGCTTTTCCCTTTACGCCTTGCGGCGCAGGTGGGAGTCTTCTTTTCTGCGGCGCTTTCCGTCGGATCACTCCGCCCGGCCGTTAGCCGGCATCCCGCCCTCTGGAGCCCGGACTTTCCTCACGCGTGCTGCAAGCAGCACATCGCGCAACCGTCTGGCCCACTCAGCAGTGCAAGAGCTGTCTCTTATACACATCTGACGCTGCCGACGAAGCTAGAAG
>URBA01000093.1 GCA_900545905.1 uncultured Collinsella sp. | reverse complement strand
CGTCATGCCGGCGATGCGGCCCATTTGCCATACGGCAGTGGAGAGTGGAATCTCCTGCGGCACAACCTTGCGCGCCTCGCTCGTATGTACCTCGTAGGGCGGAATCACGGTAATAAAATGCAAGCGATCGCTTACCTCGTAGCGCAGGCACTGGGGGAGCGAATCGGTCGGCGTAAAGGAGCAGACGGCGCCGCCCAGGATAGCGGGGGCGACGTTATCGGGATGGCCCTCGACCTCGGTGGCGATGCGAACCAGCTCGGCGCGGTCGACGGTGTGGCCTGTCAGTGCGGCGGCGGCCATAATGCCGGCGACGACGCAGGTGGAGCTGGAGCCCAGGCCGCGGGCGACGGGCACGTCGGTCTGGATGTCGATGGCAACGGGAAAAGCCGGCTCGCCCCAGGCGGCCAGAGCATCGACAAAGCTTACATAGACCAGGTTATTCTCGTTTTGGAACTCTTCGGGGCAGCCCGTGATGGTGAGCTTGTCGGCGCGCTCGAAGGTGAAGTGCGAGTAGAGGCTGACGGCCATGCCGAGGGTGTCGTAGCCGATGCCCAAGTTGGCGCTTGTTGCTGGGACGGTGATCTTGATCATTGTTGTTGGTCCTCCTGGGGGTCGGTTTCACGCTTGCTCCGCTGCTCGGACAGTCCTGCTCGCACGAAGGCCACATTTAGTGGCCTTCGGCTCGTGCGGAACTCGCGACGGAGCAAGCGTGAAACCGACCTACGCCGTCTCCTCACCGCGCTGGGGAGCCAAATTAAAAGAAAGTGCGCCGGCTTTCGCCGGCGCCTTATATGGGGTTTAGTTGGTAGCCATCTTTTTTGCTGCAGACTCTACGTAGTTGGCCATGTCGGCTACGTCGCAGACGTCTTCGAAGCGGACGGGCTTGGATTCGAGTTCGGCGAGCTGGGCCGGGGCGACCGTGTTGGTGGCCTGCTCGAGTACACGCATAGCCTCAAAATCATCCTCGGGAACGTCGAGGCCCAGGGCGTCGCAGCAGGCGCGCGGGAACTTGTAGGGGCTGGCGGTCGAAAGCAGCACGCGGGCCTTGGCACCCTCGGCAGGAGCGACCTGCTCAAAGACGTGATAACCACAAGCGGTGTGCGGGTCGATTACGTAGCCGTTCGCATCCCAGCAGCTCTTGATGGCAGTGCGGACCTCGTCCTCGCTGGCCCAGCCGCAGCCAAAGACGCTCTGAATCTTGGCCAGCAGCTCGGCGGGCACCTCGTAGCGACCCGTCTGCGCCAGCTGCTCCATAAGGCCGGCAACGAGCTCGCAGTCGCCATCGGACAGGAAGTACAGCATGCGCTCCAGGTTGGAGCTGATGAGGATGTCCATCGACGGCGAGATGGTCGTGAAGAACGGACGGTTGCGGTCGTAGACGCCGGTGGTCAGGAAGTCAGCCAGAACGTTGTTCTTGTCGCTCGCGACGATGAGCTTGGCAACGGGCAGACCCATGCGCTTGGCGTAGTAGCCGGCCAGGATATCGCCAAAGTTGCCGGTCGGCACGCAGAACTCCACGGCATTGCCGGCCTCGATGGCACCGGCGCGCAGCAGCTGCGCATAGGCGGCAAAGTAGTAGACGACCTGCGGCACCAGGCGCCCGACGTTGATGGAGTTGGCGCTCGAAAGCACCGTGCCGGCGGCTTCAAGGCGCTCGGCCAGCTCCTTATCGGCAAAGATGCGCTTGACGGCGCTCTGGGCGTCGTCGAAGTTGCCGCGGATGCCGCAGACGGCGACGTTGCCGCCCTCCTGCGTGGACATCTGCAGATTCTGCACGCGGCTGACCTTGCCCTCGGGATAAAAGACGGTGATGCCCGTGCCCGGGGCGTCGGCAAAACCGGCAAGTGCGGCCTTGCCGGTGTCGCCCGACGTGGCGGTGACGATCATGATGCGCTCGGCGCCGCCGTCCTTGGCGGAAGTGCGGGCCATCAGGCGGGGGAGCATCTGCAGGGCGACGTCCTTGAAGGCACTCGTGGGGCCGCCAAAGAGCTCCATCACATAGGTTTGAGGGGCGTCAGCGCCCGGCGCAGCGTCGAGTTTGACGAGCGGCGTAACCTCTTCACTCGCGAACGTGCCGCGATATGCCTCGTCGACACACGCCGAAATTTCTTCGGTCGTGTAATCATTCAGTAACATTCCCAACACATCTTGAGCGATTTCAAAGTACGATTTATCTGCAAGCGAGCTGATATCGACCTGCTGGGTGCCGAGCTCGTCCGAGACAAACAAACCCCCGTCGGGAGCGATGCCGGTGCGGATTGCCACCTTACTTGAGCACGATAAAGTGCGTCCTCGTGTACTATGATAAGTTCCCATATAACACTGCTCCTCGGATGCCTTGGTCCCAATCGGTGAAACCATGGTATCAGAGCGTGCATAATAGGTTCGCAGAGGCTTTTTAGAAAGGTAACCTCCAGCCCATGATTAAGATTGCCAAGTTTGGCGGCTCGTCGGTCGCCGACGCCGAACACTTCAAGAAGATCAAGGCCATCGTCGATGCCGACCCGGCTCGCCGTTTTGTGGTGGTTTCTGCCTGCGGTCGCCGCTTTAAGGGCGACACCAAGGTGACCGACCTGCTCTACTTGGTCAACGCGCACGTCAAGTACCACGTGTCGTGTGAGGAGCTGCTCGAGGACATTGGCCAGCGCTATTTTGATATCGCTGACGAGCTGGAGCTCACCTATCCCATCCGTGAGGAGTTCGCGGCCTTTGCCGAGCGCGCCCGCTCGGGCGGCTACTCCACCGAGGAGCTTGTGAGCCGTGGCGAGTACTTTACCGCCCGCCTGATGGCCGAGTACCTGGGCTTACCGTTCCTGGACGCCGCGACGGTTGTGGCGTTCCATCACGACGGTACGCTCAGCATGAATCGCACCTCTGAGCTGGTGCAGGAGTACGGTCAGCAGGGCGGCTTTGTTATGCCCGGTTTCTACGGCGCGACGCGTGAGGGCCAGATCAAGCTGCTCGATCGTGGCGGCGGCGATATCTCGGGCTCGATCTTGGCTAAGTGCCTGGGCGCCGATCTGTATGAGAACTGGACCGACGTCTCGGGTTTCTACTCTGCCGATCCGCGCATCGTGCCCGAGGCTCAGCCCATCGCCCGCGTTACCTACGAGGAGCTGCGCGAGCTTTCGTACATGGGCGCAAGCGTCCTGCACGAGGAGGCCGTGTTCCCTGTGCGTGAGGCGGGTATTCCGCTGGTCATCAAGAACACCAATGCGCCGCAGGACCCCGGCACCATCATTAGCGAGACGGCTGATGAGGGCGAGGCGGAGCCCATCATTACCGGTGTGACCGGCAAGCGCGGTTTTGTCGCCATCAACGTTGCCCGCGACCGCACCAAACCCCGTGTCGGTTTTATGCGCCGCGCGCTTTCGGTCTTCGAGCGCTATGACGTTTCCGTCGAGCATATGCCCACCGGCGTCGACCGCTTTGGCGCCGTGGTGCAGGAGCAGGATGTGCACGATTCGCTGTACTCACTCGTGGGCGACATCCAACAGGAGGTCGAGCCGCTCGAGATCGAGGTTGTCGAGGGCTTGGCACTTATCGCGACCGTCGGCCGTAACCTGCGCGGCCGCGCAGGTATCTCGGGCCATCTGTTTGGCATGCTCGGCCAGGCCGGCGTGAGCGTGCGCATGATTTCGCAGAGCTGTGACGAGATCAACATCATTATCGGTGTCGAGGAGAAGGACTTCGACCTGGCGATTCGGACCATTTACCGTGCCTTCTCCGACGAAAACGGCATTGTGAAGGTCTCCGATCTGGAGGCTCCTGCGCCGGTCGATCCCGCTCTGGCTGCGCTCAAAAAGTAGCGACTGCTCGGTAGATTTTTGGGTCATGTCTCAAAAATCTACGGCGGGGCGTTTCGTTTCAGTTTCGTTTCGACGGGGCGGGTTTCGTGCCCGCCCCGTTCTTGTATAAACTGGCAACAATAATCGGCCTGCTCGGCGTGCGGGCAAAAGCCACAACCTTTAAAGGGGGAAGCATGAAACAGTACACGGTTGCTATTTTGGGCGCGACGGGAGCTGTAGGCACCCAGATGCTCGAGTGCCTCAACGAGCAGGAGTTCCCGGTTGGCAAGCTCAAGCTGCTGGCAAGTGCACGCTCCGCGGGTAAAACCGTCGAGTTCCGCGGCGAGCAGATCGTGATTGAGGAAGCTTGCCCCGAGGCCTTTGAGGGCTGCGACATCGTGCTCGGCGCTGCCGGCGACGATATCGCTAAGGAGCTGCTGCCCGAGGCCGTCAAGCGCGGAGCCGTCGTGGTCGACAACAGCCACGCCTTCCGCATGGATCCCGAGGTGCCGCTGGTCGTGCCCGAGATCAATGCTGACGACATCAAGTGGCATCATGGCCTTATCGCCAACCCCAACTGCGCGACCATCATCGGCCTGGTTCCCACGTGGCCGCTGCATCAGCTCGCCGGCGTGAAGCGCATGATCGTCTCGACGTACCAGGCGGCTTCGGGCGCTGGCGCTCCCGGTATGGCCGAGCTTGAGGCTCAGCTGGCCGCTCTGGGCCGTGGCGAGGAGATTCCCGAGCCGCGCGCGTTTGCCGCCCAGCTGGCGAGCAACCTGATTCCGCAGATTGGCGGCGTCAAGGAGGAGGGCTTTACCTCCGAGGAGATGAAACTGCAGAACGAGGGCCGCAAGATCATGCATCTGCCCGAGCTGCGCGTGAACTGCACTTGCGTGCGCGTGCCCGTGCTGCGCTCGCACTCCGAGAGCATTACGCTCGAGTTTGAGCGCGACATTACGGTTGAGGAGGCCCGTGCTGCGCTGGCTGCCGCTCCGGGCGTGAAGCTGGTTGATGACATGAGCGCCGAGGATGCGCACGACCGCTTCCCCATGCCGATGGATACGTCCGACCAGGACCTGATTTGGGTCGGCCGCGTGCGTCGCGACATCTCGAACCCCGAGGCCACGCGCGGTATTACCTTCTGGTGCTGCGGCGACCAAATCCGTAAGGGCGCGGCAACCAACGCCGTCCAGATCGCTAAGCTGCTCTGCGAGTAGTGTGACCTGTCCGGTGGGGCCGGGCTTAGTTTCCAGAACGTCCTCGACCATGTGTGGCGCCTTGTCCTGCTCCTTCGGAGCCGCGGACAAGGCGCCACACTGGTCTGCGGAGTGTTCTGGAAACTAAGCCCGGCCCCTGCCTGCGGTGACTCGGCTGCGAGCGGCCTGCGATGGGGCCGTTGCTGGTTGGGGCCGCTGGGCTGATGTGAGGGCACGTGGCCGCTGCGGGCCCTGGTCCCGGCGGTGGCCTCGGCGCTTTGCGCCTGCTGCCTGCGGGGACTTTGGGGTCGATTGGGGTTGTCTGCACAATTCGCGGTATTATGTTGCGGAGTTTTGAAAGGAGCCGCTGGTGGTCACGACGACATTTGCTTCGCCTTTGGGCGAAATCTTGCTTGCCGCTGATGGCCGCGGTCTGACGGGGCTTTGGTTTGAGGGGCAGGAGCACTTTGGTTCCACGCTTCTCCGGGAAGACTCCGAACATGTTGAAGGCGCCGACGCGGTTTCCGGTACCGGTGGAATATCTTTGGTGAATCCCGCAAATGGTGCGGCCTCCTCGGTGCTCGAGCGTTCTTGGGCTTGGCTGAATGCTTATTTTGCGGGGCAGGAGCCTCGGTTTACGCCGCCGTTGCATATGATTGGTACGGCGTTTCAGCGTGAAGTTTGGTACGAGCTGCTTTCCATTCCGCGCGGCGAGGTTGCCACGTATGGCGAGATCGCCCAGCGTGTTGCGGCTCGACATCGTGTACCGGGAAACGAGGCGCCCGTTGTGTCCCCCCGTGCCGTGGGGGCTGCGGTCGCGCGTAACCCTGTTTCGATTATTGTGCCGTGCCATCGCGTGGTTGCCGCCGACGGGTCGCTCAACGGATATGCCGGCGGCCTCGACCGTAAGGAGTGGCTGCTCCGGCTTGAGGGCGCGTACGAGGAGTAGCGTTCGAGTGCTTTGCCTGTAGTAGCCGACTTCGACCAAAGCTCGCTCGAGTTCGCTTTGATCAGAGCACTTAAGACCCTTGTTTTCTGTCAATAGTGCTATTTGTTCGTTGATGGATATCCGCGACTTCTGGTATTTCATTAAGCCTCTTGATAGAAAAAGAGCTGGAGTTGCGCATCGTTGAGAGGCTTTCCAGCTTTA
>URBA01000092.1 GCA_900545905.1 uncultured Collinsella sp. | reverse complement strand
GCTGTGCGCTCCCCTGCAGCTTGGCAAGGCCCGCCTTAAGATCGGCAGCACCACCCTTGAGCTGCGCGGCACCGGCGTTAACGCCAACAGCACCGTCATTCAAGCTGTTCACGCCCTCAACCAGCGTGGGCACCTGAGCATTGAGCTGGCTCGTGCCGACGGCAAGCGCCGCAGCGCCACTAGCCAGCGTGCCGGCACCGGTGTTGGCGGTGGCAAGCGAAGCCGCCAGCGTCTTGGCGCCGTCGGCAAGCTGACCGGCGCCGCTATTGGCCGTGGCAATGCCGTTCGAGAGCTCCGTGAGCTGGCTCGTGTCCACGCTGCTCGAATCGACATCGAGCGCAAGGCTCAACGGCACACCCACAATCTGCCAGCCGTCAAACTCAAAGTCCTCGACATCGGTCGAAATGGTGTAATCGCCCGTCGTGCCGGGGATCACCATGTAGGTGAGCTGCGTGTTGGAGCCGTTGGCGGCGATCGTCGCACCCTCGGCATCAATGTTGTGTGCCTCGGCATCCTTGAGCTGGCCGGTAATCTGAACCAGATAGTTGTCGGCATACTCGCCGCCGGTATAGTCCTCGTTCTTCTCGACCTTGAGCTTCATGGTGAGCTTACCGCTCTTGCCCGCCAGATCCTTGGCGTCAATGTCCTGACCGTCGAGCTGATAGCTCACGGCGACGTTCCACGGCATCTGCGTGTTCTTGTCCAGGTCGCCCTGGTAGACAAAGTCTTGCACGCCCTGGCCCTCAACGGCGACCGCGTCGTTGGTATCGGAGAGCTTCTTGGTCGTGGAGAGGTTGGTCACCTTGCTGTACGAGCCGGCGTCGTCGATCTTGACGCCCTTATTGGCCTCGAAGCTATTGACCACGTAAACACCCGTGCGATTGCCGTCGGCATCGGTTTTGACGTATACGACCTGGTTTTTCTTATATCCCGGCGTGCTGTTATCGGAGCCCGTCGCCATCTGCTCACTCGTAGCCGAGGCAGCGCTCGTCGACCCTACGCCGTCGGCGAACACAACGGCACCGGGAACGGTAAGGGCCACGGTCAGACCGGCGGCAAGAGCGAGCGCGGCGATGCGCTTATGGGGACGACGTACAAGATCGCGTTGGGCTTTGAGCTCTTTCGAAGCGGTATCAGTGGTATGGGTATGCATTGCGGTATTCCTTCCAACTGCTTTGTAAAACGTTACTGAGCGGAGCCGTCCGCAGCCGATGCCTCGGTGGTATCCGAAACCGGATCCTGGGCATCCTTGGGCAAAAAATGAGCTTTGAGCGTGGTCTTGCCGATGAGGCCATCGAGCACATACAGGAAACCCGGCAGCGCAAAGAGTACGGCGACTAGGGAGATGCTCACGCCGACGCCCAGGAACCAGCCGATCTGCTTGAGCACGCCGTGGCTCGAGATCGCATGGATCAGGAAGCCACTGATCAGCAGAACCGATCCAGAGGTCAAAACAGGAATCGTGCAAGCTTCCATGGTCTCGAGTAGCGCTTCGCGCTTATGCATGGTCACGCGGTCCTCACGATAGCGGTCAGCAATCAGGATGCCGTAGTCGACGGCAACGCCCAGCTGGATGGAGCTCACAATTAAGTAGGCGAGGAAGAACTCGTGCATACCGGTGTAGAGCGGTGCAGCAAAGTTGATCCAGATCGAGGTCTCAATCACGAGCACCAAGATGATCGGCAGGCTCAGCGACTTGGTGGCCAGCAGCAAGACCGCGAACACGGCCACGACGGCGATGAGGTCGACCTTGCCCTTATCGACGGTGATGGTGTCCTTAAGGTCGGTGGTGCTCACGCCCTCGCCGGCGAGCATTGCCTTACCCGGATAATGTTTGTCCGCGATACAACGAATCTTCTTGACCAGCTTAAATGTACTCGGACCCTCGTAGGGCGCGGTAACCGTGAGCACCAAACGGCTGTAGTGCTCTCCCTCCACCAGATCGAGCGTGTCCTTTTCGGCCATGCCCGTGGGGATATAGGGACTCGCAACGTCAACATAGCTTTGGATGGACTTGACCTCGGGGAGCGCCTTGAGCTCATTGGAGAGTGCCTGCTCCTCGCTCACCTCTCCACGGGGAACGAGCACAACGTAGGTATCGGAGTTGCCAAAGACCTCCTTGACCTTGTCCATATCCTGACCAAGCCGCGTATCCGAACCAAAAATGTGCGAAGTGCCGTAGTAGTACGTGATATCGCTGGAGGTCGATGCCACACGCGCAGGGTAAACCATGGCGAGGATCACGACGGCAGCGGGGATACAGACCTTGAGCACCAGACGGGCGAACTTACCCAGCGGCGGGACAAAGGGCCTGTGCTGCGATTTTTGCACAAAGCCATCGAACTGAACGAACATCGAAGGAACAAAGGTAAAGACCGATACCAGGCTGATGGCGATACCCTTTGCAAGGGCAAGACCAAGGTCGGGGCCGATCTTAAACTGCATGGCGGCAAGCGCGATAAAGCCGATGCAGACCGTGCAACCGCTCGAAAACACGGCGACCGAGGACAGGCAGCACGACTGCACCATGTCTTCGGCAACGCTGCCGTGGCGGCCACGCTCCTCGTTAAAGCGGTGCAGCAAAAAGACCGAGAAGTCCAGCGCGATGGCAACCTGCAAAATGGAGCCCGCAGAGTTGGTGACAAAGCTAATCTCGCCAAAGATGAGGTTGGTGCCCCAGTTGATAAACACCGAGACGCCCAGGCCCAGCAGTACCAGGATGGGTTCGGCCCAGCTGGTAGTCGTGATGACCAGAATCACGAAGATAATCGCTATGACAGCGACCGTGATAATGCTGATCTGCTGCTCGGTCGATGTGGTGGCGAGCGCGTTAGACATGGCCGAGCCCGTAATGGCGCCCTCGTCGCCCACGATATCTCGGATAGCGTCGGTTGCCTCGATCTCCTTTTCGGAATTAACCGTCACCGTAAACAGGGCGTTGTTCTTTTTGTAATAGGTCTCAACGGTGTCTTTGTCTTGCGTGGCAAGCGGCTGATCGATATCTGCCGCGTCGTCAAGCCATAGGACCTCCTCGACGCCGTCGACCTTTTTGATTTTGTCCTTGTATTTGAGCGCCTGAGCGATCGAGACATTGGGCACCATAACGCGACAGTTGGGAATGTCGCCCTCAAACTCATCACCCATGGTATTCAGAGCGACGGTCGACGCCGCTTCGTCGGGCAGATAGCTCGTAATGTCGTAGTTAACGCCTACAAACTGGCGCAGGAACAGGCATACCAGTGCCGCCACAGCATAAAACGCGATGATGGGTTTGCGGTGCTTCACGACCCATCGAAATAGCTTCTCTTTCAACCTCAATCCTCCATAACGCTCAGCCTATGTTTTGTTCTTTGTTATATTCCACATTTGATAGTTATACAACATGTGTAGGATAAAGGCGCCATAAAGATATGCGATTGACGCGGTCCCGGAGCCAAAACAGCCGCTGCAGAAGCAGTTCGGAAAGTGCATCCCGTTTTGGAGCCAGATTCCGGGATGCAGTTTCCGCTTGGGGCCCCGTTGGGAAAGCGCGTCCCGTTCTAAAGTCGAATTGTGGGATGCGCTTTCCGATCGGCAGCCCTCGCTCGGCAAACAAAAGGCCCCGGCTCGCACGGAAGCCGGGGCCAAAGGCACAGCGTATGCAGTTGAAGTTGAGCGCGTGCGGCCCGTCAACAAAGACCGTCCGCGCTCTACCCTAGCCGCGGTTACGAACGCGGCTGTACGGGGTATCCACCATGGGCAGATCCGGACGCAGCTTGCCGTCGAATGCGCGGTAGGCGTTCTGCACGGCGGGCGCCGTGGGAATCGTTGCGATCTCGCCGATGCCCTTGCCGCCATATGCCACGGGCAGTAGCTCGTCCTTCTCCACGTAAATGGCGTGGATATCCGGAATCTCGGGCGCACGGAACAACCCGAGCGTACCGTACCTTGCCTGGGGTACGCAGTCCTTGAGCGGCCAGTCCTCGGTAAGCGCATAGCCCATACCCATGAGCACGCCGCCTTCGATCTGACCCTGGATGGAGATGGGATTGACCACCTTGCCGGAATCGTGCGCGGCATAGACCTCGCTCACGCGACCGTCATCATCCAAAATGACCACATGCGTGGCAAAGCCGTAGCAGATGTGGCTCTTGGGATTGGGAACGTCGGCGCCCAGCTTGTCGGTCGGCTCCAGGTACACGTAGCCAAACTCGCATCCCTCGAGCGCCTTGATGGCGGCCGCGGGATCCTGGGGATGCATGCCCTGACCGGCGACGAGTTCCTGCGTGCGCAGCTGATAGGCGCGACCGTCGTCGTACTCGATCTTGACGCCGTCGCCATGCGCACTCACGGGAGTATCGGGTGCAGGCTTGCCGGCCTCGATGTCAAGCATGGCATCGCGCAGCAGGAAGGCGGCGCCGCGCACAGCCTCGCCAGTCACGACCGTCTGACGCGAGCCAGACGTGGTGCCGGAGTCGGGAGCGTTCTCGGTGGAGCACTCGCCGTTGGCGATGCAGCTCAGCGGCAGACCGCAGGCCTCGGCAACGTCCTGCAAAAAGACGGTGTTGCAGCCCTGGCCGATGTCGGACGTGGCGGCATAGACCACGGCCACGCCATCCTCGACGCGAATCTTGCAGCGGCCGGCATCGGGCAGGCCCACGCCCACGCCGGCGTTCTTCATGGCGCAGGCGATACCGGCGTGTCCGGGATGCGCGTAGTAGGCATCCTTGACCTCGAGCAGCGTCTCCTTAAGCGCCGTGGAGCAATCGGCAATCTGGCCGTTGGGCAGAACCTCGCCCGGCTCGATGGCGTTGCGGCAGCGAATCTCCCACGGATCCAGGCCGACCTTCTCTGCCAGCAGGTCGATCAGGCTCTCGAGTGCAAACTCGGACTGGCAGACGCCAAAGCCACGGTACGCACCGGCGGGCGGATTGTTGGTGTAGTAGCCAAAGCCGCGAATGTCGGTGTTCTGGTACTTGTAGGGGCCGACGGCGTGCGTGCAGGCGCGCTCGAGCACCGGGCCGCACAGCGAAGCGTAGGCGCCGGTATCAAAGTTGATCTCGCAGTCCAGGCCGGTAAAGTTGCCCTCGGCGTCGCAGCCCAGCGTAAAGGTGCCGTCCATGGCATGGCGCTTGGGGTGGAAGGCGAGCGACTCAGCGCGCGTGAGCTTGCACTTCACAGGACGCTGGAGCTTATAGGCAGCAAGCGCGGCCAGGTGCTGGATGGATACGTCCTCCTTACCGCCAAAGCCGCCGCCCACGAGCATGGTCTCGACGACCACACGCTCGGGCTCGTTGTCCCAGCCAAACATGTGGGCACACTCTTTGCGCGTGTCGTAGGCGCCCTGGTCGGTCGACTGCACCTTGACGCCGTTCTTGTACGGGAAGGCGACGGCGCACTCAGGCTCCAAGAAGGCATGCTCGGTAAAGGGCGTGGTAAAGCGCTGCGTCACGGTGAACACGCTCTCTGCCAGCGCCTTGGCGGCGTCGCCGCGCGTCACGTGGCGGCTCTGACACACGTTGTCCTTGAGCTCCACCGTGTTGCCGAAGGCAAAGAAGCTGTCGTGCAGGCGCGGGGCGTCGGCGGCCCTGGCCTCGACAATGTTACGCACGGGCTCCAGCGGCTCGTAATCAATCTTTACGAGCTTCTTGGCCTTCTCGAGCGTCGCTTCGTCCTCGGCAACCACCAGCACAATGGCATCGCCCACGCAGCGGGTGATATCGCCCTGGGCGATCATGACGTCCCAGTCCTGGATAAGGTGGCCGACCTGGTTGACCGGCACGTCCTCGGCGCGCAGGATGCCAACCACACCGGGTAGGGCCTCGGCCTTGGAGGTATCGATGGAGAGCACACGGGCGCGCGGGTACTTGGAGCGCACGGCGCTGGCATAGGTCAGGCCCGGCTGGTCGATCTCGTCGATGTCGTCGGGGTACTTGCCCTCGCCGAGCACCTTCTTGCGCACGTCGATACGGAAGGCGCGCTTGCCCACGCCGTAGTCATCGCCGCGCTCCAGATCCTCGTCGATCTGCTTTTCGCCACGGAGCACCGCAGCTGCCAGCGAGATGCCCTCGATAATCTTCTTGTAGCCGGTGCAACGGCAGACATTGCCGCGGATGGCGTACTTGATCTGCTCCTCGGTGGGCTCGGGGTCCTCGGCGATGAGCGCCGCGCCCGCCATGACCATGCCGGGGATGCAAAAACCGCACTGCACGGCGCCCAC
>URBA01000091.1 GCA_900545905.1 uncultured Collinsella sp. | reverse complement strand
TAGCTTCGTCGGCAGCGTCAGATGTGTATAAGAGACAGGTACGGGTCATAATACATACATCTAGCTGCCATTAGATGTCTCCCATTGGGGCGGTGCGGGTTTTCGCACCGCCCCAATCTTGTATGAGGAACGTCAACACGATTGGACGACTGCTTTTGTAAGGAGCTTGGCTATGGACATCAAGACGATTGACGTTGAGGAATGGCTCAACGTTTGGGAGAAGAGCGCCACGTGGGACATCGCCCAGTCGACGATCTCGTCGCTCACCATGGGCGAGCTGCGCGCGCTCGATGAACAGGACGGCGCCACGTTCTACGAGCGCCTGGACCGCGAGAATATGAACTACGGCTGGATCGAGGGCTCGCCGGAGTTTAAGGCCGAGGTTGCCAAGCTGTATCGTCGGGAGGTCAAACCCGATCACATTCTGCAGACCAATGGCTGCACGGGCGCTAACCTCAACGCCATCATGGCTGTGGTCGAGCCCGGCGACCACGTTATCGCCGAGTGGCCCACCTACGCGCCGCTCTACGAGATTCCGCGCACGCTGGGCGCCGAGGTCGAGTATTGGGAGCTTCGCGAGGAACTCGGCTGGAAGCCCGATATCGAGGAACTCAAGAGCTTGGTGCGCCCCAACACCAAGCTTATCTGCATAAACAACGCATCGAACCCCATCGGTACGGTGCTCGATGCCGGTATGCTCGGTCAGATTGCCGAGATCGCCCGCTCGGTGGGCGCCTATGTGCTGTGCGACGAGGTGTACCTGCCGCTTGAAAACACTGAGTCCTTTATGTCGATGGTCGACGTGTACGAGAGGGCCATTGTCACCAACTCGTTGTCGAAGACCTATTCGACGCCTGCGGCCCGCGTGGGCTGGGTCGTGGCAGACGAAGAGATATCCAACCGCATCCGCACCTATCGCGATTACACCATGATCTGCGGCGGTGTGTTCAACGACGCCCTGGCGACCTATGTGCTTGAACACAAGGATAAGATCCTCGAGCGCAATCGCAAGATCGTGTTTGACAACCGCGATATCGCGCAGGCTTGGATCGATACACAGCATCGCGTTTCCTGGACGGCCCCACAGGGCGTGTCTACCTCGTTTATCCAGCTTGATATTCCCGAGGACGACGAGGAGTTCTGTAAGCGCCTGCTGTCCGAGAGGGGAGTGCTGCTGGTACCCGGCAGCCGCTTTGAGCTTCCCTGTGGCGCACGCCTGGGCTACTGCGCGAGCGAGGACGTTCTGCGTGAGGGCCTGAGGCTTTTGGACGAGGCGCTGGCGGAGTTTGATCGCTAGGATTCCGATGGTCTTCGAGGGCCTTATCTAAATTGGCCGAAGATAATCGAAAATGGACCCGTTTCCCTAGGGGAAGCGGGTCCATTTTTCTATACCGAGAAGTCAAGTTGTTACAAATGGGGCCGTAAAGCGAGGCGGTATCCGCTGGGCCTTATACTGAGTTTCCGGTGAACGGTATCAAGCGTCTGGTAAACGGTAATTTATTTATCAGAAATGAATAGGATAAACTTTTTTCTGAATAAAAATGAAAATGGTTGAGACGCGGTGTGAACCGCTAATTCTATTCATAGCTTTATTGGAAATATGCAATTTGAGGATGGTTTAACAAAGTTTAGTTCCATTTGATTTTAGGATTAAAACGCGTTTAAGCACGTAAATACGCTTTATTAAGATGAAGTGTGCCATGCGTGAAGTATATGTGTATGCCGTTCACCCCCTATAAAAAACCGTTCGGGGGCAAGGTGGAAGTATGAGCTGATTTTGGATATAAATATGTTGTCAGCAATAACGCCTCACACGGAGGGGCGCTAACGAATCGGCCCTGACAAGGGCCCGAAAGAAAGGTAGGAGGCCATGACGAAAGGTCTGCACGTGCCTTCCGAGATCGGCAAGCTCAGGAAGGTCTGCCTGCACCGTCCCGGCGACGAGCTCCTCAACCTGCCGCCCGACGAGCTCGAGCGACTCCTGTTCGACGACGTCCCGTTCCTGGAGGTCGCGCAGCAGGAGCACGACACCTTCGCCCAGATCCTGAGGGACCAGGGCGTGGAGGTCCTCTATCTCGAGAACCTCGTCGCCGAGGTGTTCGACCAGGTCCCCGGCGCCCGCGCCGAGTTCACCGACCAGTACGTCGCCGAGGCCGGCATCCGCGGCCAGCACATGCCGCAGATCGTCCGCGAGAAGCTGGACTCCATCGAGGACAACCTCGAGTTCGTCAAGAAGACCATGGCCGGCATGACCAAGTCCGAGATCGACATGCCCCTCACGGCGTCCACGACCCTCGACTCCCTGGTCAACTCCGAGTCCGAGTCCGACCTGATCATCGACCCGATGCCCAACCTCTACTTCACCCGCGACCCGTTCGCGGTCGTCGGCGAGGGCGTCAACCTCAACCGCATGTACTCGGTCACCCGCAACCGCGAGACCCTGTACGGCAAGTACATCTTCAAGTACCATCCCGACTACAAGGACGTCTCGCTGTATTTCCGCCGCGACTGCCAGTTCCACACCGAGGGCGGCGACGTGCTGAACATCAACGAGAAGACCCTCGCCGTCGGCATCTCCCAGCGCACCCAGGCCGCCGCGATCGACGTCATGGCCCAGAACATCTTCTGGAACTCCGACTCCAAGGTCGAGCGCATCCTGGCCTTCGACATCCCGGTCTCCCGCGCCTTCATGCACCTCGACACGGTCTTCACCCAGATCGACGTCGATAAGTTCACGATCCACCCCGCCATCATGGGCACCCTGCGCGTCTACGAGCTGACCGCCGGCAAGAACCCGGGCGACGTGAACATCCGCCTGATCGAGGACACCCTCGAGCACGTCCTGGAGGACGCCACCGGCGTCGACCAGGTCAAGCTGATCCCCTGCGGCGGCGGCGACCCGATCGCGGCCTCCCGCGAGCAGTGGAACGACGGCTCCAACACCCTGTGCGTCGAGCCCGGCAAGATCTGCGTCTACGCCCGCAACACCGTCACCAACGACGTGCTGTACAAGGAGGGCCTGGACCTTCTCGTCGTGCCCTCCGCCGAGCTCTCCCGCGGCCGCGGCGGCCCGCGCTGCATGAGCATGCCCTTCTGGCGCGAGGACCTCTAAGTCTTTCCGTTTCCGGTGCGGTCCCCCTACAACCGCACCGGCTTCGCCCGTTAAACGGGCACCACTAATACTTACGTAATTCATTTCTTCGAAAGGAATCAAACCATGGGTGTTAACCTCTCCGGCCGTAGCTTCCTCAAGCTTCTCGACCTCACCACCGAGGAGATCGAGTACCTGCTCAAGCTCTCCAAGAACTTCAAGGACATGAAGCGCGCTGGCGTTCCGCACCGCTATCTCGAGGGCAAGAACATCGTTCTGCTCTTCCAGAAGACCTCCACTCGTACCCGCTGCGCCTTCGAGGTCGGCGGCATGGATCTGGGCATGGGCGTCACCTACCTCGATCCCGGTTCGTCGCAGATGGGCAAGAAGGAGTCCATCGAGGACACCGCCCGCGTTCTTGGCCGCATGTATGACGGCATCGAGTTCCGTGGCTTTGCCCAGGATGACGTCGAGGAGCTCGCTGCTAAGTCCGGCGTGCCCGTGTGGAACGGCCTGACCACTGAGTGGCATCCCACCCAGATGCTCGCCGACATCCTGACCGTCCAGGAGAACTTCAACTACGACATCAAGGGCAAGACCCTCGTCTTCATGGGCGACTGCAAGAACAATGTCGCTCGCTCCCTCATGGTTGTTTGCTCCAAGCTCGGCATGAACTTCGTGGCCTGTGGCCCCGAGGAGTGCATGCCCGCTGACGACGTCATCGAGGCCTGCAAGCCCATCGCCGAGGCTAACGGCTGCACCATCAAGCTGACCACCGACGTCAAGGACGGCGTCACCGGTGCCGACGTTATCTACACCGACGTGTGGGTCTCCATGGGCGAGCCCGACGAGGTCTGGGCCGAGCGCATCGCTCAGCTCACCCCGTATCGTGTTACCTCCGAGGTCATGGCTATGGCCAACCCGGGTGCCATCTTCCTGCACTGCCTGCCCAGCTTCCACGACACCAACACCACCATTGGCGCCGAGAAGTGCGAGCAGTTCGGCATCACCGAGCAGGAGGTCACCGACGAGGTCTTCGAGAGCCCCGCTTCCAAGGTCTTCGACGAGGCCGAGAACCGCATGCACACCATCAAGGCTGTCATGTACGCCACGCTCAAGTAAGAGCATCTAGCATCCCGCTCGGGGTGTATTGCTGCGCACCCCGAGCGCCTATTTCTGGTAAAGATCTCGCGCCAAGCGACATGCACGGCACGGAAGAGCCGCTTTGGACGAGACCAATAAAATGATTTATGAAGGGGGGATGAGAACTATGACTGAGACCGCTAAGAAAAAGCGCGGTATGCCTTCATCGTTCACCATTCTTCTTGCTCTGCTGGCAATTGTTGCAGTGATTACCGTTATCGTCTCCGGCACGTCCGGCGGCGCGGTTACTGCCGCCCGTCTGAGCGATTTCTGCACCGCCCCGATTAAGGGCTTCGCTGACGCTCTGCCCGTCTGCCTCTTCGTTATGATCCTCGGCGGCTTCCTCGGCATGATGACCGAGACCGGCGCCCTGGACAACGGCATTGCCGTTCTGGTGCAGAAGCTTAAGGGCAATGAGATCATGCTCATTCCCGTGCTGATGCTCATCTTCTCCCTCGGTGGTACCACCTATGGTATGTGCGAGGAGACCGTTCCCTTCTACGCCCTGCTCGCCGCTACCATGATGGCCGCTGGCTTCGACCCCATGGTCGGTGCCGCTACCGTCCTGCTCGGCGCTGGCTGCGGCTGCCTCGGCTCCACGGCTAACCCGTTTGCCGTCGGCGCTGCCGTCGACGCTCTGACCGGCGTTGGCATTGAGGTCAACCAGTCCATCATCATCGGCCTCGGTGCCGTCCTGTGGATTGTCACTACCGCTATGTCCATCTTCTTCGTGATGAGCTACGCCAAGAAGGTCAAGGCTGACAAGGGTTCCACCATCCTGTCGATGCAGGAGCTCAAGGACGCCGAAGAGGCTCACGGCAAGGCTGCTTCCGAGGTCCACAAGGAGGTCAAGCTCACCGGTCGTCAGAAGGGTGTTCTGATCGCCTTTGCCTTCACCTTCGTCGTCATGATCGTCGGCTTCATCCCGCTGGCCGACCTCAACGAGGGCGTCGCCAACTTCTTCGACGCTGGCGCTGTCTACGACGCCGACGGTAACGCCGTCGTCCAGGGCTGGTCTGCCCTGATCACCGGCCTGCCCATTGGCCAGTGGTACTTCGACGAGGCTTCCACCTGGTTCTTCCTCATGGCCGTCCTGATCGGTATCATCGGTGGCCTGTCCGAGAAGCAGATCGTTAACACCTTCATCACCGGCGCTGCCGACATGATGTCCGTTGTCCTCGTCATCGCTCTCGCTCGTGGCATCTCCGTCCTCATGGCTAGTACCGGCCTCGACGTCTACGTCCTCGACGCTGCCGCCAACGCTCTGTCTGGCCTGTCCGGCGTGATCTTCGCTCCCATGAGCTTCCTGGTCTACTTCGGCCTGTCCTTCCTGATCCCCTCGACCTCCGGTATGGCCACCGTCTCCATGCCCATCATGGGACCGCTGGCTGTTAAGCTCGGCTTCTCGCCTGAGGTCATGGTCATGATCTTCTCCGCCGCCATCGGTGTCGTGAACCTGTTCACCCCGACCTCCGGCGCCATCATGGGCGGTCTCGCCCTGGCCAAGATCGAGTGGACGACCTGGCTCAAGTTTGCCCTTAAGCTCATCGTTGCTCTCTCCGTCGTCTGCGCCATCATCCTGACCGTCGCCTGCGTGTTGATCTAAGTACCCAACGGGTACCCCACGGAACCTTGACGATCCTGTTACGGATCACCTGGTCATCGTCTGTCCGGTGGGGTCAACCCACCGGTAGACTCCTACCTTTAGCCCCCTCCCGTTCCGTGCGCGGGAGGGGGCGCTTTTTTGTTCCGGCGTTTTACCAAACGCCGGAACCGCTCGACGCTGCGCGCCCGCCAGAGCGGCAATCTGACGTTCAATCGTCGGGCATGGCCAAAAGGCCTATGCCCTCCTCTTTCACGTCACCTTGCTCGCTCTGGTGGGCTTTCGCTGACTTATGCTTCACCTGCGACGTTTCCATTATTGATACAAAGGCCAGGGTTGTTTGAACCAAAAAGGGGAAGTTGCGGTGGAATAGTTCCTGTTCTGTCTCTTATACACATCTGACGCTGCCGACGAAGCTAGAAGTGTAGATCT
>URBA01000090.1 GCA_900545905.1 uncultured Collinsella sp. | reverse complement strand
AGTAATAACTCCCCCACTTGCACACTCAAAAGTACACCGTGCACAAAAAAGGAGGCCTCCGCATCGCCGCGGAGGCCTCCTTTTGCATTCGTCGTTACTAGGACAGGTCATCTTCGTAGGGCATCAGATCTGCCAGATAGCCCTTTTCCTTGAGCATGGCCTCGATCTCGTCGAGGGTCTGCTCGTCCTCCGCCGCAATGCGATGGAAGTGATAGCCGCTGGTCACCGTTAGCAGCGGAAAGCTCTTGCCACTCTCGATATCGCGCAGATAGCGCTCAACATCGCGACGGTTGCGGATGTCCAGGTCGGCCGTGATCTTACCGTACACGCGGTGATTGACGATCACGTTGAGCACGGCACCACCGGCGTCGACGATACTCGTAAGCTCATCGCCTGCCTGCTCCACGCCGTGGCGAACCTTGACCAAGCGCGTGGGCACAGCGGGGCTGCTGGGGGCCTCCTGCAGCACGTAGCCGCGGTTGGTCGCCACGATATCGTGCCCATCGGCGCGCAGCAGGGCGATGTCCTGCACCACGACCTGACGGCTCACACCCACCTCGCGGGCAAGCGCGCTGCCCGATACGGGCCCCTTGGCTCCCTCGAGCACGGCCATGATGGCACGGCGACGCTCGCGGGCGTTCATTATTTACCGTCCAGCAGACGCAGGTGCTTAAGCGAGAGGTCGAGGATCGGCGCGGAGTGCGTCAGGGCGCCCGAGCTAATGTAGTCGACGCCCAGATCAGCCAGGGCGCGAATGTTGTCGGCGTCCACATTGCCCGAGCACTCGGTCTTGGCGCGACCGGCGATAAGCTCGATGGCGGCGGCCATGTCGTCATGGGTCATGTTGTCGAACATGATAATGTCGGCACCGGCCTCCACGGCCTCGCGCACCATATCCAGGTTCTCGCACTCAATCTCGACCGTCGTGGTAAACGACGCGTGGGCGCGCGCCATCTCAATCGCGCGCGCCACGCCACCGGCGGCGTCGATGTGGTTGTCCTTGAGCATGACAGCCGTCGACAGGTTATAACGGTGGTTGCTGCCGCCGCCGATCTCGACCGCGGCCTTCTCGAAGACGCGCATGCCCGGCGTGGTCTTGCGCGTGTCGACGAGCACCGTCTTGGTGCCCTCGAGCGCCGAGGCCATCCTGTGCGTATAGGTGGCGATACCGCTCATGCGCTGCAGGTAGTTGAGCGCCACGCGCTCGCCCGAAAGCAGCACGCGCGCGTCGCCGCGAACCTGGCCCACGTGATCGCCGGCGTGCACCTCGTCGCCATCCGCGACATCAAACAACACGGAGCTCTGCGAATCCAGCAGCTCAAAGGTGCGGGCGAACACATCCAAGCCCGCGATGATGCCATCGGCCTTGGCGATGAGCTCCACCGTGGCGGGGCGCGCCGTGGGGCACACGCTCGCCGTGCTCACGTCCTCAAAGGTAATGTCCTCGCGCAGCGCCTGCAGAATCAGATCATCGACGACAAGCTTCATGGTAATGGGATTCATGGTCTACTCCTCTGCGGCCTGCGTGCCGGCGGCACGGGCCAAATCATCGATTGCCAGGGAGTCGGCGCTCAGGGCGCGATGACGCCCGTCGAGCGCGGGCTCGCCCGCCTGCTCCACGGCAAGCGACTCGCCGGTGCGCATGCACCACGCGGCGCGACGACCCCAGACCAGCGCCTCGAGCAGGCTGTTTGATGCAAGGCGGTTCTTGCCGTGAACGCCGTTGCAGGCCGTCTCACCGGCTGCGTAGAGCTCGGGCATCGAGGTGCGGCCGTCCTTGTCGACCCACACGCCGCCCATAAAGTAGTGCTGCGTAGGCGTAACGGGGATGGGCTCGTCCAAGATGTCGCGGCCGTCCTCCAAGCAGCGTGCGCGAATGTTGGCAAAGTGCCCGGTCACTACATCGCGCTCGACGGGGGCAAAGCTCAGCCACTCGTGCTCAGTACCGTCCTGCTTCATCTGCTCGCGAATAGCGGCAGCGACCACATCGCGCGGCTGAAGCTCGTCGGTAAAGCGCTCACCGGCGGCGTTGAGCAGAATCGCGCCCTCGCCGCGGCAGCTCTCGCTGATCAGGAAGGTGCGGCCTGGCTGCGGCGAGAACAGTCCCGTGGGGTGGATCTGCACGTAGTCCAGGTGCTCCATCTTAATGCCATGCTCCTGAGCGATGTAGCAGGCATCGCCCGTGAGCTGCGGATAGTTGGTCGAGTGGTCGTATACGCCGCCGATGCCGCCCGTCGCCCACAGCGTGTGGCGGGCATGGATCTTAAACGGCTCGCCGGCATGCGCGCCCTCGGCGGCATTTACCAGCTCGTCGGCGGGACGAACCGAGTTGTCCTCGTCCACGGGAACGGCGACGACACCGGCACACACCGTGGCGCCGTCACGCTCGCTCGTCAGGATGTCGGTCATGGCCACGTGCTCCAAAATCTGCACGTTATCCAGTTTGCGAACGGCCTGGAGCAGCTTGGTCGTGATCTCCTTGCCCGTAATGTCGGCATGGAAGGCAATACGCGGACGGCTGTGCGCGCCCTCGCGGGTAAAGTCGAGGCTGCCGTCGGCCTTGCGCTCAAAATCCACGCCCATCGCTAGCAAGTCGTTGATGACCGAGCGGCTCGAGCGAATCATGATGTCGACGCTCTCGCGGCGGTTCTCGTAGTGGCCGGCGTGCATGGTGTCCTCAAAGAAGGCATCGTAATCCGAGCCTTCGGGCAGCACGCAGATACCGCCCTGCGCAAGCATCGAGTCGCACTCGTCGACAGTGCCCTTGGAGAGCATGATCACGCGCGTGCTCGTCGGCAGATTGAGGGCCGCGTACAGGCCCGCCACGCCGCAACCGGCAATGACAACGTCGCACTCCATGTCGGGGTATTGCTTGGTTTCCACAGGAATCCTCTCCCTTGAATGTGACATAAGGAACCGTCCCTCATGCCACATTGTTCTAGCGTGCTGCGTACTCGAGCATGCGGTCGAGCGTGAGCTTGGCCTGGTCTGCCGCCTCGTCCGAGACGCCGATCTGCACCTCGCCCTCGCCCGTCTCCAGGCAGCGCACGAGCTTTTCGAGCGTGATGAGGTCCATGTTGACGCAGGTGGGCTGCACCGCGGGGAAGTAGAACTTCTTGCCGGTGCCCTGGCAGCGGCGCTCGAGCTCGTAGAGCACGCCGCGAACCGTCACGATAATGAACTCGCTCGCGTCGGACTCCTCGGCATACTTGATGATGCCGGCGGTGGAGCCGATGTAGTCGGCCTCGGCCAGGACGTCGGCCTTGCACTCGGGGTGCGCCAGCACGAGCGCGTCGGGGTGGGCCTCCGTCGCGTCGACGATCTGCTCGACGGTGATGATGTGATGGCGCGGGCAGTAGCCGTTGTTGAGGATGACGTGCTTTTGCGGCACCTGCTCGGCTACGAAGCGGCCCAGGTTTTGGTCGGGAATGAACAGGATATGCTGCTGCGGCAGCTCGGACACGATCTTGACGGCGTTGGAGCTGGTGACGCACACGTCGCTCCAGCTCTTGATCTCGACCGTGGAGTTGACGTAGCAGACCACGGCCAGGTCGTCGCCGTACTCGGCGCGCGCCGCGTCGACCGTCTCGCGCTTGACCATGTGCGCCATGGGACAGTCCGCGCCCGGCTCGGGCAGCAGCACGGTCTTAGTGGGATTGAGCAGCTTGGCGCTCTCGCCCATAAACTCCACGCCGCACAACACGATGGTCTGCTGCGGCAGGCTTTTGGCGAGCTTTGCCAGGTAGAAGCTATCGCCGACGTAATCGGCAACGGCTTGGACCTCGGGCGCCACGTAATAGTGCGCCAGGATCACCGCGTCACGTTGGGTTTTTAGTTGCTGAATGGCCTCGACGAGCTCTGCGGGCACCAGTGCCGCGCGCTCCGTTGCCGTCGTTGCCGATGCTAGGCCGGCCGCGATATCGCGTGCAAGCTCCGACGCATCCATGTTCGCGCTCTGTGCCATCAAGGCCCCTCTCTTTTGGCGAATCTTGGGGCTTTAGTATGACACCTAGGTTTACAACTGACAAGACAGCTGTAAACCTAGGTGTAAAGTTGAAATAAAGATTCAATCATGCGGCAGGTCCATTTTCGAACTGGCAAGCTGAGGATAGCCGAGCTCTCGATAGCGCAGGAGGCATCTTTCGCCACCGCAATACCGCTTGGCGCGAGTTGCACGCCTTGGGGCGCAAATGGGACACGCCTCCGCGGGCGGCGCGCACCCAATGTGGCAAAATCGAACTACTAAGGGGGCTCGAATGCTCAAGATTATCGCCTGCGACGACGACGTCGCTTTTCTAGATAGACTGCACCGGATGATCGACCGCTGGTCGACCGAGACGGGCACGGCAGTCGACGTTGCGCTCGTCACGCGCGGCGAGGACCTGCTGGCCCGCCATGCTGCATCGCGCGCCGACATCATTCTGCTCGACATGATCATGCCGCTCGTCAACGGCATGGACACCGCGCGGGAGTTGCGCCAATCCGATACCGCTGTGCGTCTGGTGTTCCTCACCTCATCGCCCGAGTTCGCGCTGGAGTCCTATGAGGTCCGCGCCTTCGACTACCTGCTCAAGCCCGTAACGTACGAACGCCTGGCGCAACTGCTCGACGAGCTTTCGAGCATGCGACCCGCCGTGACCGACGAGCTCGTAACCAAAACGTCCTTTGGCTACCATGCCCTGCGCCTGTCCGATATCGAATATGCCGAGGCCCGCAACAAGCACGTGGTATTCCACCTGCGCGACGGGCGCGACATCGAGGCGCTCGAGCCGTTCCGCAACATCGAGGACCAGCTGGCCAAAAACGCAAGCTTCTTTAAATGTCACCGTAGCTACCAGGTCAACCTGCGCAATATCGACCACTTCAACCGTACGGATATCGTCATGCGCTCGGGCGCTTGCATCCCGCTGGCGCGCAGCTGCAAGCAGGGTTTCCAGGATGCCTACTTTGCGGCACGGTTCGAGGGCGGGAGGCGCTAATGCTCCCCACGACCGAGATGATGCTTTGGGCAATTCACCACGCAACAACCCTACTTTTTGGCGTTTTTGCCTCGGCGGCGCTCTGCGGTATCGAGATCAACCGGCGTCACGTGCTTGAGCTGGTGATGGTCGGCGCCGCAACCGGATGCGCATTCGGCCTCGCCAATGCCGTCGGCGGCGAGCTTTTCGCCCGTCAGGTATATCCACTCGTCGTGCATCTGCCGCTCGTCATCTATCTGTGCGCACGCTATCGCCTGAGCCCGCTGCTCGTTATGCTGGGCGTCACCAGTGCTTATCTGAGCTGCCAGTTCAGCAACTGGATGGGCATCGCCGCGCTCACCGCCACCGACTCGCAAATCGCGTACTACGTGGCACGCATTATCACCACGGCCGTCGTCTTTGCGATCCTGCTGCATTGGGCAAGCGAGATCGGTCCGCGCTTGGCGGTCAAAACCCCCACCGAGCTCGAGATTCTGCTCATCCTGCCGCTCGTCTATTACATCTTTGACTACGCCACCAACGTCTACACCACGCTCTTCCACTCGGGCTCCGTGGTGACGGTTGAGTTTTTGGCGTTTGCGCTTTGCGCGTTCTACCTTATGTTTCTTGCTGTGTATCTGCGCGAATACGAGGCAAAGGAAACCGCCGAGCGCGAGCGCTGGATGCTTGCGACCCGCGACAGCGCGGCCATCAAGGAACTCGAGGCCTGGCGCCAATCTGGACGTGAGCTTTCGGTCCTCCGCCATGACATGCGGCACTTCCTGCGCGGCCTTGCGGCTTTGATCGAGGAGGGCCGCATCGACGAGGCACTCGAGCGCATCGACGAGCTCTGCGAGACGAACGACCGCACCGCCGTGCGCCGCTACTGCGCCAACGACACGGTCAATATCGTACTTTCGTCATTTAGCTCCGATATCAACCGAAACGGCATCACCGCCGATTTGCGCGCTGCCGTGCCCGAGAGCGTCCATGTAGCCGACGTCGATCTGTTTAGCGTGCTCTCAAACGCCCTGGACAACGCCATCGTCGCCGCAAGCGCCGCTCCCCAGGGCAAGCGATTTGTCGATCTGGACCTGCGTTGCGAGGACGGGCAACTGCTCCTTTTGGTCTCCAACACGTTTGGGCGCCCGCCGCGCATGGTCGACGGCATGCCCGTAGCCGGGTACACCGGACACGGCTTTGGAACCAAGAGCATTAAGCTTGCCGTCGAACGCATGAACGGCAACTGCCAGTTTCGCATCAACGGCGACCGGTTTGAGCTGCGCGCCGTGATGTAAGGGCGCGACAAGTCGGCGC
>URBA01000089.1 GCA_900545905.1 uncultured Collinsella sp. | reverse complement strand
TGGCGCCGCGCAACCGCCAGTCGGGAACCTCGATCTCCTCGGTGACGGCATCGCGCCAAGGCAACAAGAGGCTGAAGAACCTGCTCATATTCTCATGTAACTGCCTTACCCGGACAGAGGGGAGATGGGGCGACTACTACACCAGGTGCCGGGAGCGGGGCATGTCGCACGGCAAGGCGCTCAAGGCGCTGGCGCGAAAGAGACTGAAGGTCATCTACGCGGTAATGCGAGACAGGGTGCCTTACGCAGCCTAGCCGAAACGCACCGAGCAGACTGAAGCCCACCGGCCTAATGGCTTGGCGTCAGCATGCCGCGATTCGGTCGCACGGAGAGCATTTCCCAGTTGACAAAACTATAGGAACACCCCCCGTTTCGTGAAAACGGGGGGGCGAATGGTCGTCGTGGTCTGTCTGGCAGGCTTGGCGCCGACGCTACTTGATCACGCGAACGCGATACATCGACGGAATCTGCTTGAGCGCATCGATGGTGCTGCCGTCCAGGTGCTCGTCCGTGTCGAACATGGTGTAGGCGTTCTCGCCGGCGGACTCGTTGGTCATACGTTGCACGTTGGCGTTGTCTTTGGCCAGGATGGCCGTGATCTGGCCGATCATGTTGGGCACGTTGGCGTGCAGGCAGGCGATGCGGCTCGCGGCGCGCGCCTTGCCCATGCTGCAGGCGGGGTAGTTGACGCTGTGCGCGATGTTGCCGTTTTCCAGGTAATCCTTGAGCTCGCTGATGGCCATGTCGGCGCAGTTGGCCTCGGCCTCGCCGGTGCCGGCGCCCGAGTGCGTGGTGATAAACGTATTGGGCATCTTGACCGTCTTGGGCGTGGCAAAGTCGCAGCTAAACCAGCTGAGCTTGCCCTCGCGCAGGGCGGCGTCGACGGCGTCCTCGTCAATGATGGTCTCGCGCGCGTAGTTGATGAGCACGGCGTCGGGTGCCAGCAGGTTAATCTGCTCGGTGCTGATCATGCCGATGGTGTCTGCCTTGCTGGGCACGTGCACGGTGAGGTAGTCGCAGCCGCGGCAGAGGTCCTCGAGCGTGCCCACGCGCTGCACCTCGCGACTCAGCACCCATGCGTGCTCGACGGAAATGAACGGGTCGTAGCCGTAGACATCCATGCCCAGGTCGACGCAGGCGTTGGCGACCTTGGAGCCCACGTTGCCCAGGCCGATGACGCCGATGCGCTTGCCCTTGAGCTCGCGGCCCACAAAGGCCTTCTTGGCCTTCTCGGCATCGACTTGGATCTCGGGGTCGTCGGCGTTGTCGCGCACCCAGTTCATCGACTGCACCACGCCGCGGCTCGAGAGCACCAGCATGCCCAGGACGAGTTCCTTGACGGCGTTGCTGTTGGCACCGGGGGAGTTAAAGACGACGACGCCTTTCTTGGCGTACTCCTCGACGGGGATGTTGTTGACGCCGGCGCCGCAGCGGGCGATGGCGCGGATGCCCTCGGGCAGCTCGTAGCCGTGCAGGTCGGTCGAGCGCATCAGGATCGCGTCGGCCTCCTCGGCGGTGCCCACAAACTCGTAGCCCTCGCCAAACTCGACTTTGCCGTCTTTAGTGATGTCGTCGATGGTCTTAATCTTACGCATGGAAAAACTCCTTAGCAGGTTTTGATCTAAACAGGTTGGTCTGAGGTGGCTGGTCGGCCCGCGTGCTGCGGGCTAGTTAGATCGCGGACTCAAACTATGCTGCGCTTCGAAGTCCTTCATGTACGTGGCCAGTGCCTGCACGTCTTCCATGGTGACGGCGTTGTACACGCTGGCGCGCATGCCGCCGACGAGGCGATGGCCCTTGACGTTTTGAATCTGGTGCTCTGCCGCGCCCGCAACAAAGGCGGAGTCGAGCTCGGCATCGCCGGTACGGAACGTGACGTTGGCGATGGAGCGACTGTCTGTCTGCGCGGTGCCGTGGAATAGTTTGCTGTTCTCGAGCAGGTCGTAGAGCAGGTTGGCCTTGGCCCAGTTGCGCTCGGCCATAGCGGCAAGTCCGCCGGTCTGCTCAACCCAACGGAACACCTTACCGCACACGTAGATGCCAAAGGTATTGGGCGTGTTGAGCATGGAGCCCTTGGCGGCCTGGGTCTTGAGGTCCATATACTGCGGCGTCTGCGCAAAGGCGGGGCCTTCGGCGATCAGGTCGTCGCGCACGATAACCACGGTGACGCCCGCGGCGCCGGCGTTTTTCTGCGCGCCGGCGTAGATGAGCCCGTAGCGCTCAACGTCGAGCGGCTGCGACAGAAAGCAGCTCGAGACATCGGCGACCAGCGGCACGTCGCCGCAATTGGGCAGCTCGTGGTACATGGTGCCAAAGATGGTGTTGTTCTGGCAGATGTAGACGTAGTCGAGCCCGTCGCCCGCAGCCTCGGCGGCAATACGCGCGTTGATGTCGGCCATGTCGGGGATGCGGTCGAAGTTGGTGTCTTCGGAGCTCGCGAGCAGCACGGCCTCGCCGTACTTGGCGGCCTCCTTGTACGCCTTGTTGGCAAAGTTGCCGGTCACGACGTAGCCGGCGCGGCCGCGGCGCATGAGGTTCATGGGGATGCCCGCAAACTGCAGCGTGGCGCCGCCCTGCAAAAACAGGACGTGGTAGTTGTCGGGGATGCTCAGCAGGCGGCGCAGAGTTGCCTCGGCGTCATCGATGATCTGCTGGTACATGCTAGATCGATGGCTCATCTCGAGCACGGACATGCCGCAACCGCGGTAGTCCATCATCTCGTCGGCGATCTCGGCGAGCACGCTTGTAGGCAGCGCGGCCGGGCCAGCTGAGAAGTTGTGCACACGTGCCATCTTCTAGTTCCCCTCGTAGTCGTTTGAACGTTCGGGATACTTTAGCACAGT
This sequence comes from uncultured Collinsella sp., assembly GCA_900545905.1. GTDB lineage: Bacteria > Actinomycetota > Coriobacteriia > Coriobacteriales > Coriobacteriaceae > Collinsella. The sequence continues at coordinate 3,445 of URBA01000089.1, read as the reverse complement.
GGAGCGCCAGGCGCGACCGCATCACGGTAAAACTCGACTGCGCCGCTATGATTTACAGGATGGTTACATGGGGGAGGGGTGACCTTACCTGATGGCTCGCATCCGATCCGCCTCGGCCTTCGCCTGCTTCCAAGGACGCACGCGGCCGTTGGTGAGGTCGTCGTAGCCACGAGCGATGGATTGCTGGATGGTTCTATTCATCCCGTGGCGGTTGTCGATTATTAAGCCAGGGATGTTTGGCAAGAATGGATCTGTTCTTTCAACTGGCATACGGAATCCCTCTGTAACGCTGTCCTCTTCAATCGATATCGATGATAACGCGCTGGTATCGCGCAGACATGGGACAAAACGTAGTGCCACTGGGAGTACTCGGGCTCCCGGACTGCTGATTTACGTTCCTAGCTTCATAATTGGATCATATTTGCTTCGGTTTTGTTGCGCAATAAAAGTGCGCTCGAGTTATGGCCGGCACTCCCATAGGCTGTTCGCCGGATGATAGCGACCGTCTGCAGAAACAGCCCTATTGGGCGTCTTTGTTCTTCGGGCTACATGAGTGCCTCACGGTATGATTAAAAGCACGTTGCGCCAGACCAGTGTTAATAAAAGGTCAAAAATGGTGGCATCAAATGCGATTGTGGCATAGGGGATGCTGATGAGCGAAGCGAACTACTTGGAGAGTCTGGAGAAGGTGCCCATCTCGGAGCTTAGTTTTGACGATGTGCGGCTAAAGCGTTCAATCCAGAATGCTGGTTTTTGCTACTTGCCCGATCTTTTGTCTCTTACCGATAAAGAGATAGACGCTCGTTTCGATAGCAGATATGCCGATTCAATCATTAAGATGCGAAAGAAATACCGTGCGGCCCCGGACGCCTTTGCTGCTTCTATGCTTCAGCCCAAGATGGTCGAGAAACCAGCGAGCGTGAAGGCCCCGCTGAAATGCCGACTTCCTCACGAGCCAAAGGCCGAGGCAACGTCTTCGATTGAGCAATATGAATATGACTTGAGCCGCTTTCCGCTTACGCGCTCCCATGGGCTGTTTTCAGCAAAGCTGGAGGAATTTGAAGAAAGATCTCGGGGTGCCTTCGACGACCTGGAATCTAGGTCTGAAAACGTCATGGTTTATCAGGTATTTGAGGAATTCTCAACAGACCTTGATGAACTCAGCGCAGCTTTTGAAGAGCTCATAAAACGTTATCCAACAAAACCTTGCATTGTTCTGATGCTGATTGATAGGTGTTTGCCTAACGCTTTTATGGTTTATGTTGCCGACAAGGCGCGTAGGGTATTCAATGGCCATAATCTGTGGGGCAACTTCTTTGCCAGTCTTGGCATTCGCGACGGCGGCGTGCAGGGGATAGTAAAGCACATTTTTATTAAACATGTTGAAGAGCGTGGAATGCCTTTGTATGGCCGCGATGAGGAGGTTAATTACTACTTCTACACTACTCTTCTCCACGGAGGCTTATCGGAAGATTCCTGGTCAAACCTGTGGGAAAAATTACTTCCGCTCGCGCGGGAAGTCTCTCAAGGCGGTTTAGGTTTTGGCGGAGAGATGGACGGTCACTCTGTTCTTAGGGAGCTAAAGAACCCTGAGAGTCGGTATGCTCCCGAAAAGGCGGTTCTTAACATTCTTGAGAAAGCTCCCGATTCAACCATTGCTCCATTATTTGAGGCGTCCATGCGTGTGGCAGCGCAAATTGTGGACTCAAATAGGGTCGGAAGCCGCTACACGATGCTGTCTAGTTTCGGTCTGCCTGAAGCCGCAATGCAGGCTCTTCGTGACAATCAAGAACGCGTGCCGTCCTCGACGACCGAAGGAAAGGCCACTGGTTCTTCCCAAGGACGGAGAAATGGCGCCCATCGATTGATCTATCTTCCTATTGCCAGCTTGCAGCTGGATTTATCCAAGGGTGTTGTGACCATGCGCTGGCCGCGTCAACAATTTCCGCTGCGTTTTGCTGGCGACAAGATCGACTATTATGTTGACGGCGAGCTAAAGGCAAGTTCTGAATTCGATATGAGTGTCGGAAAATGCATTTTAAATGCCGTTAGCATTGCCGTTAACCCTCGCGCTCGTTACGACGTGGAATTGAAGCTCATGCATAAAGATGAGCGAGCAGGTGACTATATCGAGCTTAGTTCGTTGAGCCAGTCGTTTAGTAGGAATAAGCCCGGGTGTTTTGAATTTATAAAGGATGGTAAGGGCTTTTACCGTTTGCGCGGCAAGAGCGAGCGGTTAACGAAAAAGCGTCGCATCGCGTATATTGTAAAAGATGGGTACAAAATCGTTCCCGGTCAAGGCATGAAAGCCGTCTCGGAGTATGAGGCTTCTGGTGATTGGGACGATAATCAGATTTATATCTATGACGTTGAACCCGGTTCGTCAGGTTCGGTTGTTAACGTGCTTACGGGCGAGGAGCTTGCCGTTTGGCAAGAACGATATGTCGCAAAGATTGATAAACAACGCATTATCGGAGAGACGAGCGACGGCGTTGACTTGTATGGGTGTATTCCGAACGAGCTTAATACAAACGACGGCCTTCCCTCTGTGAGCATTGAGGCGCTTGATGGCGCGAGTGCCCTAAAAGACTTGGACATTATATGCTGCTGCGATGGCGAGCGGGTGTCGATGCCGCGTTCTGCCATATGGGAAGACGATGCTGATAATTCGGGTTCTGCAAGAATAGTATTCGATCCCTCAAAAACGAGTCTATTCAGTCGGCATATCGAAGAGTGCATCATTGAGGCGAGGCAGAAATCTGCCGCTGGCAAGGTCGTTTTTCGCTACCGATTTACGGTGGTGCCCATACAAGCTTTTAGGCCTCTGTCCATCAGCATTGATCATGGGCGCGCTGTGGCGGAATATGGCTTCCAAGCGTGCCTCCCCATTGATGTCGCGCCCGTTTACGAAGACGACGACGCGAAAGGCGAATGTGGGAGGCTCGATTCTCTCAATGCATGGGAGCACTATGAAGCGAAGGCGCTTCTGAAGGATGATTTCTTGCATGTTCGCATTAGGTCGAGAGAAAGTGGTAAAGAGACCGATGCCAAACTGGCCCTTGCTGCAATAGACGTTGACATGCCAGGCAGACTTGCGAATCTGTCCGAAGAGCGCCCAATCTGTTTGGCAGATGCGTTGGAGCTCGGTCCCAGTGCGGCAAACTTCAAGATTGTCTCCTATGGTTGGAGGTACAACAGGGCCGTGCTAGTGATGCTCGGTTCAAAACCTCTTTTCTTCAAGAACCTCATGCAGCCTGGCGAATACGGATTCAATCTCTTTAGGCATACAAGCCTCTTTCAACAAGCTGATTATAAGGCGTCCGTCAGTCTTCCCCTGAAGCTGTCTCTGTGCTACGGCGATGACGTGTCAACGGGAGAACTGAAGCAAGCCTGGACCTGTCTCTTATACACATCTGACGCTTCCGACGAAGCTAGAAGTGTAGAT
>URBA01000088.1 GCA_900545905.1 uncultured Collinsella sp. | reverse complement strand
TCGTCGGCAGCGTCAGATGTGTATAAGAGACAGGTGCACCAGGAGAACGGCGGCCACGGAATCGCCGTCCTTTCGGGTCTGCGCGAGGCACAGGGTACGTATTACAAGGTCGTCGATTCGGATGACTGGCTCGACGGCGCGGCCCTTTCGACCATGCTGTCGATCCTGCGTGGCTTTGAGGAGCGCGACCAACGCGTCGACCTGTTTATCTCCAACTACGTGTACGAGAAGGTCTACGAGGGCACGCATACCGCTATTGGCTACAAGTTTGCCCTGCCGCGCAAAAAGATATTCACCTGGGATCAGATCGGGCACTTCCGTCTGGACCAGAATCTGCTTATGCACAGCCTGTGCTATCGCACGGACGTGCTGCGCGAGTCCAACCTGCCTATGCCGCCGCACACCTTCTACGTGGATAACATCTACGCCTACGTGCCCCTGCCGCGCTGCAAGACCATGTATTACGCCGACATCGACCTCTACCGCTACTTCATTGGCCGCGAGGGCCAGAGCGTCAACGAGGCTACGATGGTCAAGCGTCTGGACCAGCAGTTCCGCGTTACGCGCATCATGATGGAGTCGTTCCACCTGTACAGCGATGTCGAGTCTTCGCGCCTGCGCTCCTACATGATGGGCTATTTCACCATGATGATGGCAATCTGCTCGGTGCTCACCAAGCTTTCCGAGGAAGAATGCGCCGATGAGCGCCTGAAGACGCTGTGGAGTGATCTGAAGGCCTATGACGAGCGCATGTATCGTCGCGCTCGCTACGGCGTGGTGGGCTTCTTTACCAATCTGCGTGGACGGGCCGGAGACAAAACCACACTCGGCCTATACCGTCTTGCCTCAAAGATCTTCAAATTCAACTAGCTGTCGAGTAATCGCTGCTGATAGGTTGACTGGGCCCCTTGGCCTTTAGTTTGCTACTGCGAACAGTCCTGCTCGCACGGAAAGCACATTAAGTGCTTTCCGGCTCGTGCGGAACTTGTATCAAACTAAAGGCCAAGGGGCCTTTGCTATAAAAATCGATTGTCAGACAGTTTGAATTTGAAGATCTTCGACGCGCGGTACACAGGGGCCTGGGCAAAAAAGAAGCTGGTTGGTAGTCGGTCGGTGGCGGGCGGTCGAGTGAGGTTACTTCGCGGCGCCGGGGATGCCGTGGGAGGTTTTGGCGGCTTTGGCTCCGTTTACGATGGCGGTCTGCAGGGTCCTTACGGCAAGCATGCCCAGCAGGTCTAGGGGAACGGTGGCGCTTGCCTGGGCGCCCAGTTTGCCGCTGGCGAGGGTGTAGATAGTGTCGCCGTCGTTGGTGGTGTGCGTGGGACGGATGGCGTGTGCGTAGGCGTCTGCAGCCATCTGGGAGACCTTGGTGGCTTGTGCCTTAGTGAGTTCCACGTTGGTGACGATGCAGCTGATGGTGGTGTTGGTGCGGTCGAGCGGCATCTGCATGGATCCGGCGGCGGCAAAGGCTGCGAGTTCCATGTCGACGATCTGGTCGCTATCGGCTGCGGCGCGCATACCGGCGACCCACTCGCCGGTGAAGGGGTCGACAACGTTGCCGCAGGCGTTGACCGAGACCACGGCGCCCACCTTGATGGGGCCGAGCGCCACGGCGGCAGCGCCAAGGCCGGCCTTCATGCAGGTAGCGGGGCCCATGAGCTTACCCACGGTAGCGCCCGTGCCGGCGCCTACGTTGCCCTGTTCGAGCTTGGTGGGGGTGTTGTCGAGTGCTTCGCGCACGGCGGCGATGCCGGCCTCAATGTCGGGGCGAACGGTGGGGTTACCAAAGGCGAGGTCGAAGATACAGCTCGAGCACACGATAGGCACCTGCGTGGGGCCGACGGGAAGGCCGATGCCGCGGCTCTCAAGCTCGCGAGCGACGCCGCTTGCAGCCTCGAGGCCAAAGGCCGATCCGCCCGAAAGGCAGACGGCGTGGACCTTGTCGACGGTGTTCTCGGGGCGCAGCAGGTCGGTCTCGCGTGATGCTGGGGCACCGCCACGAACGTCAACGCCGCCGGTGGCGCCTTCGGCGGCCACGATTACGGTGCAACCGGTACCGGCCTCCTCGTCCGTATAGTTGCCATAGCAAAAGCCATCGACATCGCAGACGTCAATGGCCTCGAGCAGTGTATCCATGTTTAACTCCTATCGGTTTTCCGCCGCGCCTTGTGCCCGGTCGGGATCCGTACGGTACGCCAAAATTGTAGGCGCTGGGGGACACCCGGCGCCAGATGCAATTACGAGAGTTTTTGAATGGCACGTGCGACGCGGGCGATGGGTAGGCCCACCACGTTATAGAAGTCGCCCGAAATATCGTTCACGAGCATGCGGCCGCCTGTGCCCTGGATGCCGTAGGCGCCTGCCTTATCCATGGGCTCACCCGAGGCAACGTAGTGCTCGATCTGCTCGTCGGTGAGCTCGTAGAACGTCACGTTGGTCACATCGACAAAGGACAGGCTCTCGGCGGCATGCGGGGCGGCCGTATCGCCTGCCTTAACGATGCAGACGCCGGTCGCGACCTGGTGCGTGCGGCCCGAAAGCTCACGGAGCATAGTGCAGGCCTCGTCCTCGTTTGCCGGCTTGCCTAAAATCTTGCCATCGAAGGTGACGATCGTGTCGGCCGCGACGGTCAGCTCGGTGGGCTCGGCATGCTCGGCAGCGACAGCAGCGGCTTTGGCCCGTGCCAATCGCTCGACAAGCGTGAGCGGCGCCTCGTCGTCAAACGGCGTTTCATCGATATCGGCAGGGATGATGCGGATGTCATAGCCCGCCTCGCGCATCAGCTCGATGCGGCGCGGCGATTGCGAAGCCAAAATCATAGCTGGATGCCCTCTGCGACCTTCTCGACAGCCTTATCGCCGGCGAGGGTGCGAAGCAGCTCAAGCGCAAAGGGGAGCGACTGGGCCATGCCACTGGCGGTGATGATGTTGCCGTCTTGCGTAACCTTCTCGCCGGTATAGGCGCCTTCGGGGAAGCTTTTCTCAAAGCCAGGGAAGCACGTGGCATGGCGTCCCTCGAGCAGGTCGAGCTCGCCCAGGATAAACGGGGCGGCGCAGATGGCGGCGACGTACTTGGTCGCGGCGAACTCGCAGACCACGTCGCAGACGCGCTGATCGGCGCGCAGGTTGGTGGCACCGGGCAGGCCGCCGGGCAGCACGACGCAGTCGTACTCGTCAAAGTCGATCTCATCAAAGAGCGCATCGCAGGTCACGGGGATCTGCAGCGAGCTGACGACCTCACGCGTGGGCATGATAGAGACGAGCGTGGCACGCACGCCGCCGCGACGCATGACATCGACCATGGTCAAGCATTCAATAGTTTCAAAGCCATCGGCGGCGAGAACGGCAACGCTGGGCATGAGGGTTCCTTTCATAGACGGCATACAATTAGCCGTCTTATACCCCGAAGACCTCCGCTTGCCACGCTCGATTTCCCAATGTTTAAAAAGGGACGGGGATTAAATAATCATTCGGTGCAAATTGATTATTTAATCCCCGTCCCAGAAAAATCATCGGGCGTGGTCTTGGGCAAACAGTCTAGTTGCGCTTGAGGTGGACGACGGTTTCGCAGTGGAAGGTTTGTGGGAACAGGTCGACTGGCGTGATTTTTACGGGGGAGAAGGTGCCTTCCTCGACAAAGCGTTTGAGATCTCGCGCCAGGGTGGCCGGGTCGCAGCTCACGTAGGCGACGTCGCGGGCACTCGTGCTGGCGATAAGGTCGATCGCCTCGGGGGCGAGGCCTGCGCGCGGCGGGTCGACCACCAAGACGTCGGCATCCTGGTCGGGGAACTCGCGTACCGCGTCTCCGCCAATGACGTCGACGTTATCAAGCTTGTTGATCTCCAGGTTACGGCGCAGGTCGCGCACGGCGGGGCCGTAGGCCTCGACGGCGGCGACAAAGTCGCAGCGGCGGGCGAGCGGCAGGGTAAAGGTGCCGGCGCCGCAGTATAGGTCCACAGCCAGTTCGTCTTCCTGAGGGTCGAGCGCGTCCATGACAAGTTCGATCAGAATCTCGGCACCCTTGGTGTTGACCTGGAAGAACGACGGGGCCGAAAGGCGCATTTGGCCCTCGGCGATATTCTCGGTCCACGAGCCCTCGCCGGCGAGCATCTCGACCTTGGAGACGCGGCGGGCCTTCTTCTCGCCCTTGCTCATCACGCGCACGATGCTCGTGGGATGAGCGGCGTCTGCCAGTACGCGCGAGACCTGCGAGCGTGGGAAAGAGCCCGTGGGCGTCCAGAGTGCGACCTCGAGCGCCTTGGTGCGGCGCGAGGCGCGAATGCCCACGCGCTCAAGGCCTAAGTCGTGGCTACCGCTCAGATAGTTGAGTGCGCCGACGACAGATTTGAGTGCCTTAGGGAAGCGTTTGTCGAACAGCGGGCACGAATCAACAGTCACGATCTTGCTGGGATCGACGCCGTGCATGCCAAGGCGAACGCGACCGTTGACGACGGTCGGTTCGAGCTCGATTTTATTGCGGTAGCCCCAGTCGTCCTTGGTGCGGCGGATGGGCTGCACCAGCTCATCGACCTGATTGGGGCTGAACTTGCCGATGCGCTCGAGCGTGGAGCGCAGGTTTTGCTCCTTGGCGGCAAGCTGCGCGGTGTGCGAGAGATTGCCCCACGAGCAGCCGCCGCAAATACCCACGAAGGGGCAGGGAGGCTGAATGCGATCGGGGCTTGGCTCCAGAATCTCGGTGGTGCGGCCACGCATGAACGACTTGCCGTCCTGTACGACCTCGGCCTCGACGGTGTCGCCTGCCACGGCGCCCTGCACAAAGACGGCCTTGCCGTTGTCGGCGTGCGCCAGCCCGTCGGCGCCGTAGGTCATCGATTCTATAGTGAGCTTCATATCCCTGCCTGTCATTCGTGTTGTTGCTCGCACCATGGTAGCAGGGAAAAGCGCCCCGCATCCGAGGCTTTCCTCAAATGCGGGGCGCTTCTACAAACTGCTTCTACAAACGACTATTTCGTCTTGCCGGTAATGAGCGTCTTAAGACCCAGGCCGATTAGACCCAGGCCCATGCGCACGCGGCCGGGGCGATGGCGCTCGATGGCCTTGGTCTTGCCGGCGGGCTTATCGCGACGGGCGCTCGTCTCGGGTGCGGGCTTGGTGACCTGCGGATCGGGCTGAGGTGCAGGTGCAGGCTCGGGCTCAATGACGGTCGCCTGGACCTCTTGGACCTTGGGTGCTACTGGCTGCGGCTCGGCCTCGGGGGCAGGTTCCGCCTCAATGACGGGCTCGGGCGCGGCCTCGGCGTTGCGATAGGCGCGCTCCAGCAGAGCCTCCTGCGAGTTGAAGGGTTTCTCACCCTCTGCACGCTCCACGGGGACCCAGGTGCCGTCGCTCGTGAGGCTGCGGGCCTTCACGTTGTCCCGCAGCTGCATGCCCATGTACTCGTGTACCAGGGCGCGGCAGGTGGGGTCGAGCACGGGGAAGGCGATCTCCACGCGGTGCTCGGTGTTGCGCGTCATCATGTCGGCAGAGCTCAGGTAGATCATGTCCGAGTCCACGCCAAAGGCGTAAACGCGGGCATGCTCCAAAAAGCGCCCGACGATAGAGCGGACATGCACGTTCTCGGTCTTGCCCGGAACGCCGGGTTTCAGGCACGAGATGCCGCGGATGATCATGTCCACGCGGACTCCAGCGCACGATGCCTCGGCGATCTTGTCGATAACCTCGCGGTCGGTCAGCGAGTTGAGCTTAAAGAACACGCGGGCGGGCTCGCCGGCAAGGGCGCGCTGAATCTCGCGGTCCAAGCCGCGCATGATGAGCGGCTTAAGGCCGACGGGCGCCACGCCCAGGAAGCGGTAATCGCCGCGCAGGTTGCCCAGCGACAGGTTGCGGAAGAACAGGTTGGCATCCTCGCCGATGCCGGGATGGGCGGTCATGAGCATAAAGTCGCTGTAGAGTTTGGCCGTCTTTTCGTTAAAGTTGCCGGTGCCCAAAAGCGTCAGGCGCGTAAGTGCCATGCCCTCGCGATAGGTGAGCTGGCAGATCTTGGAGTGGCACTTAAAGCCCTCGGAACCGTAGATGACGGTGCAGCCTGCCTCTTCCAGGCGCTCGGCCCACTCGATGTTGTTCTGCTCGTCAAAGCGGGCACGAAGTTCCATGAGCACCGTGACCTCTTTGCCGTTCTCGGCAGCATCGATCAGCGACTCGCACAGGCGGCTCTGCTTGGCCACGCGGTAGAGCGTGATGCGCAGCGAGATGCACTCGGGGTCGTAGGCGGCCTCGTGCACCAGATCCAGGAAGGGGTTCATGGCTTCGTAGCTGTCTCTTATACACATCTGACGCTGCCGACG
>URBA01000087.1 GCA_900545905.1 uncultured Collinsella sp. | reverse complement strand
CCGGCGATATACGACCCTTTTTGAGATCGCGCTTGGCAGCGACGCCGCACTCCATGAGTGTGTCATAGCAGGCACGAGCCGCAACCAAGGCCAAGTGCCCCGGCGCGCCACCGTGTTCGTTGACGCCGTGCGCCGCGGCGCACGAACGCGCCTCGAAGTACGTTGCCAGTGCATCGCCCATGCCAGCGACCGTCATACGCAGCGGGGCCGCCGCGACCACGTTGGTATCGACCACGACCAGGTCTGGATTCTTCTCGAGCATCAGGTAGCGGTCGAACGATCCATCCTCGTGATACAACACCGAAATCGCGCTGCACGGACCGTCCATCGAAGCCGCCGTGGGGCATACGCACAACGGCAGCTCGGCATAAAACGCTACTGCCTTGGCGATATCGAGCATCTTGCCGCCGCCAATACCCACCACCATGTCGCAATACTCAGCCCGGGCTTCCTTAGCCATTTCAACAACGGCCTCTTCCGTACACGGACCGTTATAGATCTTAAAGAATGGCTCGCTTAGATCTTCGTCCAGAAATCCATCGACAATCTGCCTGCACAGCCGATCCTCGGTGCCCTGGTCAAACAAGACATAGGCAGCGCAGCCCAACCATGACAAATACCTGCCCTGACGCGAAAGCTCGCCCGGCCCCTGAACATACCGACCGGGACCGCCATAAACCATGGGAAGCGCCATACGAGAATCCGCCCTTCATCAAACAACAATTGGTGCAAAGTAACCTGACCCCTTTGCACCATAGCAAAAAGGGGCAAAGCCATCTGTCGGCTTTGCCCCTTCCTTAGCTTGATTTACTCATCCATGAGATAGTAGTGGCCCAGCGCGTCGGCACCCAGGATGGCGTTTGCGACCATCTCGGGCGTCACCTCAAACGGCATGTTGCACATGGTGTCATCGGGCGCGCAAGCGGCCTCGGCAACGACCATGGCCTGCTCGCGCGTAACCTCGGCAACGCCAAGCTCCTTCATCGTGACCGGCAGGCCCAGCTCAATGCAGAAGCCCAGGACTTCCTCGAGTTTCTCAGTCGGAGCATCCTCGAGTACCAGCTGGACGATGGTGCCAAAGGCGACCTTCTCGCCGTGATACATGCCGTGGCACTCGGGCAGCATCGTCAGGCCATTGTGGATGGCATGAGCAGCAGCAAGGCCCGAGCTCTCAAAGCCAATGCCCGAAAGCAGCGTATTGGCCTCGATGATATGCTCGACGGCAGGCGTGAGCGCACCCTTCTCCAGCGCGACCTTGGCCTTGACGCCATCGGCCATAAGCGTCTCGTAGCAAAGCTTGGCGAGCGCCAGACCGGCCATGCCGCCCTTGCCGCCAGCGCAGGTGCCACCGTCGGCATCATGCGTCGCCTGGGCCTCAAAGTAGGTTGCGAGCGCATCGCCCATACCGGAAACCGTCAGGCGCACCGGGCTCGCCGCGATAACCGTCGTATCCATCAGGACAATGTTGGGGTTTGCCTTAAGGAACAGGTACTTATCGAACTGGCCGTCATCGGTGTAGAGCACCGAAAGTGCCGAGCACGGTGCATCGGTCGAAGCGATGGTGGGGCAAATGATAACCGGGGACTCCAGGTAATAGGCAACGGCCTTCGCGGTATCGAGGATCTTGCCGCCACCGACGCCAACGATGATGTCGCAACCGTTGTCGCGAGCGAGCGCAACCAGACGATCGACCTCGCCCTTGGAGCACTCGCCGTTAAAGTCCTCAAACAGCAGCTCGGCCTTAGCCTCGGCAAAGCCGCCCTCGATCTTGGCACCGACGCGCTTCTTGCCCGAAGGCGTCACGATGACGAGGGCCTTAGCGCCGAGCGGCTCGACATAGGAGCCGAGCTTGGCGAGCTCGTCCGGACCCTGGATGTACTTGCTAGGGCTATTGAAAATTGCAGCCATAACTATCCCATTCTCTAAAAGAAAAAAGAAAGGGGCTCCGTACGGATACGTGCGGAGCCCCTCGTTACGATAACAAGAGTCGATTAGAAATCGATGTCGGTGTCGTAGTAGCAGGCCTTGAGAATCTTCTCGAAGTCGGCAGCCTTGGTCTCACGCGGGTTCTCGGGCGTGCAGGCGTCGGTCTCGGCGTTCGCGGCAATCTCGGGCAGCTTGGCGAGGAACTCCTCCTCGGAAACCATCTGCGGGTTCTCGGCGTCGACCTTCACGCCGCCATTCGCGTAATCCTTGATGGACTGCGGAATGTTGAGCTGGTCGTTGAGGTCGCGAATCTTCTGGACGAGCGCAGCGATGAGCTCCTCGTTGGTCTCGCCGGGAAGGTGCAGGATCTCCTTGGCCACGTAAGCGTAACGCTCGGCAGCACGGGGATCCTTGGAGTTCCACTGGATGACCTTGCCCAGGTACATGGCGTTAGCGGCACCGTGGATGATGTGGCCGTTCTCGAAGGCAGCACCGGTCTTGTGAGCCATGGAGTGAACGATGCCGAGCAGGCCCGAGGAGAAGGCGATACCGGCGATGCACTGAGCCTCGTGCATGTGCTGACGGGCCTCATGGTCGCCAGCATAGGACTTGGGCAGCCACTCGACGATCTCGCGGATGCCGTGCAGAGCGTTGGCGTCGGTGAACATAGAGGCGAAGGTGGAAACGTAGGCCTCCATGCAGTGGGTCAGAGCATCCATGCCGGTGTGAGCGCACAGCTTGGCGGGCATGGTGTAGGTGAGCTCGGGGTCGACGATGGCGACATCAGGGGTGATGTTGAAGTCGGCCAGCGGGTACTTGATGCCCTTGGCGTAGTCGGTAATGACGGAGAACGCGGTGACCTCGGTAGCGGTGCCGGAGGTAGAGGAGATGGCGCAGAAATGAGCCTTCTGACGCAGCTCGGGGAAGCTAAACGGCTGGATGATGTTGTCGAAGGACTCCTCGGGATACTCGTAGAAGACCCACATGGCCTTAGCGGCATCGATGGGCGAGCCGCCGCCGATGGCGATAATCCAGTCGGGCTCGAACTCGCGCATGGCCTCGGCGCCCTTCATGACCGTCTCGATGGACGGGTCGGACTCGACGCCCTCGAACAGCTTGACCTCGAAACCGCCTTCCTTAAGGTCGGCCTCAACGTCCTGCAGGAACCCGCCGCGGCGCATAGAGCTGCCGCCAGAAACGATGATGGCCTTCTTACCCTTGAGGTTCTTCACCTCGTGGCGAGCGCCCTCACCAAAGTACAGATCGCGAGGATTGGTAAAACGTCCCATACTGTGCCTCCTAAACAAGCCCCTCTTAGACTTGCGTATATAACGGAGCACCCGATTGGCTCCGTTAGGACCGTTTTGCGCGTTGCCGGCGATGACAATGCGCGATGTCTGAACGTCTCAACGCTCAGACAAACACTATTTTACCGTTCTGGTTGGTCAGTTATTCACCTAAAGCCGATAATGATGAAACGTTTTTTCTATCCCTGAAGACCCTTGTGGGGCATTCATACTCCCAAGCTGGGCAAACGTTTTATCAGGGTTGACTACATATTCCGGGCAGGGCTGTGCCCCTCCAAAATGTGCCCCGTTCGCCGCCAAAAATCGACCGTTTACGGCACTGTGATACCACCCGCGCAACCGAGGTGCCGACATTTGTGCGACATCCGTCTTCGTGGTGCAAAGGTGCAAGTCCAAGTGCGGCACCCCCCGGTGTGCCACATGCGGGTAAACTAGAACTTTATATAGAGACATTTGAACCCTAACCGCAGCAAAGGAGGCCCCATGGCATTCGATCCCATTCAAGAGGATTGCCATCGCCTCGTTCTTGAGGCCTTGCGCCGCGACAATATCCCGCTCACCGACGGTGCCGCCGTAGAGCGTCTAATGGAACAATTCACCCGCAACCCTGCACCGCTCATCGTGCACGACCGCGACCGCGCCGGGCACCTCATTGCCAAGGTGGTCGAGGCTGTCGACTACCGCATCCCCTTTATCCCCGACGATGCCCAAGCTGAGCAAGAAGAAGCCGCGGCCGAGAACATGCTCCGCGAGGCAGCCGCGCTCGATCCGGCCAACTGGGATGCCCAGCGCATGCTGACGGCGCTCACCGCCGAATCCAACGAGGAATACGTACAGTATCTGGTTTCCAAGTGCGACGAGGTGGAGCACGATCTGGCGCTCAAGATTGCCTCGGCGCAGGACCCCTACGAGCGCGAGGCCGCAGGCGACCTGACCCGCCGTCCCTACCTGCGCTGGCTTGCCGCCTTGGCATCGCGCGCGCTCATTAGCGGCCGCTACCGCATGTCGCTGGATGCCGCGAATCGCAGCCTGGACTTTGCGCCCAACGACCCCGCCGGCGTCCGCCATACTGCGATGCTTGCCATGGCAAAGCTCGAATACCCCGCTGAGGAGCTCAAGCGCTTTCGCTCTGCCCACTCCGTCCCCTATCTCGCCAACACGCCGCTGCGCCGTCGTCCCAAGGATGCAGAACGCGACTTGGACCCGTGGACGCTCATCGCACTGATGAGCGCAGCCTGGCGCGAGCTGGATTACGAGGGCGCCGAGCACTACCTGCGCATCCTGGTGCGCTCATGCCCGCACGCGGCCGAAGCACTCTACTTCCAAACCGAGTTTCCCGATGGCGTCTATGCTCGCGTCAACGTAGGTCCGGGCTCCACCGATGAGCTTGTCCTTGCGCTGTCCGAGGCGACGCCGGTGCTGCAGGAGGGCCTAGGCGCGCCCGACAACGCCAGCTTTGCCGCCTGGGTCGCCACCAACGACATCGTGCGCTCCCAGATCGACGAGCGCATCCTGCGTGCAGCCGAGCAGGGGCTTCCATTTAAGGGAGGGGACCTCTAATGGATCCGAGCGTCTACATCCCCGCCTATCTGGAACGCACCTATCTGGCGTCGCACCCCGAACTCACCGATGCAGCACGCGAGCTTGTCCATAACGACATCAGCGCAAACCCTCACAAGTATGCGCAGACCGAGCATGCCCAAGCGCTGCTGTCCTATGCCGGCGTTCATCGTCACTTGCTTGACGAGCTTCGTCGCATCGAAGACATGGGCAGCGACGAGGAGTTTGAGCAGACGCGCAATCGTCTGTTCGACGATATGCGCGATGAGCTGCTCAAGATTGTTCGCGTCGATGCGCATGTCCTCGACGCCCAGTTGCTCGCCATCATCCTGGCGGACACGCCCGTCGATGCCTGCCTGGGCGACTTGATGAAGCTCGAGACGAGTACGGCCGACTACCTGCAACAGAGCGTGCCCGGGTTTGATATGGAGGCCCCGCACTACTGGGCTAATAATGTTTTGGCCGACGGTGTCACCGCAGCAGACCTTACCGTGAGCGAGCCGGCGCTTATTGGCTGGCTTCACACGCTCGAGGCCATCTCGCAGCTGTGCATGGCGAGCGCTCGTTACCGTGCTGCCGCCAACTATTCTCGCCGCGTCCTTAAGGCAGAAGGCTATCCCACCCGAGCCGCAGGCACCGTGTTGCTCGCCCTCGCTCGTCTGGAAGACGAGGACGGCTTTTTTGCCCTAGCCCACCAGCTCGAGGAAGAGATCGGGGCAGACGCACTCGAGAACTCTCCTTGGTATCTGCTCGCCCGCACGATTCTGCTGTTCAAAACAAACAAGATGCGTCCGGCGACACGCGCGCTGCGCGAGTTTGCCAACCGCTGCGAGGGCGGCGCGTTCTTCTTGCTGAACCCCATGTACCAGACGCCGTATCTTCCCTGCCGACCCGAGCCGCACGACCCGTGGGATCTTTCGCACCAGGCCGTTTGGGAGGCCGACGGCATTATCTCGGATACTCCCGACTTTGCCCCCTGGGCCAACGCTTGTGAAGACGTATCGCAGCTTGCCCAGGAATTTGCGCGCCGTTACGGCTTTTAACGGCGCAAACGCCACGACCATGTCATTCACGTTAGGAACGGCTTCATGAACTTCCGCTCATCTCTCGCCTGCACCTCGAGCGATATCGCCCGCTGGGGGCTGCGCTCCGTCCTTAAGCGCCAGGGCGGCGTACTCCCCGGCCGCATCGCCATGAAGATCAACCCCGAGCTGCTGAGCGACCTCGCGGGCCTTGTCGACCGCAGCGTGGTGATCACCGGCACCAACGGTAAGACCACCACCTCCAACCTCATCGCCGACGCCGTTGCCGCCAGCGGCGCCACCGTGGTATGCAACCGCGCCGGCAACAATATGGAGCCTGGTGTGGTGGGTGCTCTGCTCGAGGCCCGCGGCGGCCTTAAGCACACCAGCAGCGGCAAGCGCGTGGGCGTTTTTGAGTGTGACGAGCTCTACACCGTACGCGTTCTGCCCAAGCTCAAGCCGACGTACTTTGTGCTGCTCAACCTGTTCCGCGACTGTCTCTTATACACATCTGACGCTGCCGACGAAGCTAG
>URBA01000086.1 GCA_900545905.1 uncultured Collinsella sp. | reverse complement strand
GGCTCGGAGATGTGTATAAGAGACAGATCTTCACACGGCCGCGCGTGGGCTCAATCTTGCCCTGGATCACGTCGAGCAAGGTCGACTTGCCGGCGCCGTTCTCACCCAAAAGACCATAGCGGTCGCCCGCGCCGATGAGCCAGGTCACATCGGTGAGCACCTGCTTGGGCGCACCATCGGTATCCGCATAGCCGGCATCCACGTCGATGACATCGATGACCTGCTTGCCTAGGCGGCTCACGGCAAGGCGCTTGAGCTCCAGCTCGTCACGCACGGGCGGCACGTCGGCGATCAGCTCGCGAGCGGCATCAACGCGAAACTTGGGCTTGGTGGAACGCGCCTGGGCGCCGCGGCTCAGCCACGCGAGCTCCTTGCGCGCCATGTTGCGACGGCGCTCCTCGGTAACGGCGGCCATGCGGTCGCGCTCCACGCGCTGCAGGATATATGCCGAGTAGCCGCCCTCGAAGGGATCTACCTGGCCGTCGTGGACCTCCCACATGCTGGTGCAGACCTCGTCCAAGAACCAGCGGTCGTGCGTGACCACGAGCATGGCGCCCTGGCCGCGCTGCCAGCGGGCCTTTAAGTGACGCGCAAGCCAGTTGATGGTGCGCATGTCCAGGTGGTTGGTGGGCTCGTCGAGCATGAGCACGTCGTAGTCGCCGATCAACAGGCGCGCGAGGTCCACGCGACGGCGCTGACCGCCCGAGAGCTCGCCCACCATGCCCTCCCAGGGTACATCGCTGATGAGGCCGGCGAGGATCTGGCGCGTACGCGGACTCGACGCCCACTCATACTCGGGCGTGTCGCCCACGACGGCATGATGCACGGTGTCGGTGTCGACAAGCTGGTCCTTTTGGCCGAGCAGGCCGATCGTGGTGCCGCGACGATGCGTCACGCGGCCGTCGTCGGGCTCCAGCGTGCCGGCGAGCACGCTCAGCAGCGTCGACTTGCCGTCGCCGTTTTTACCGACAATACCAATACGGTCGCCCTCGCCCACGCCGAGCGTAACGCTATCGAAAATATGCTTGGTGGGAAACTCTAGGCTGACGGAATCGCATCCCAAAAGAATCGCCATATGCCCTGCTCCTTCGTAGAAATTCAACGTTGTCCATGATAGCAGCGAGCCCCACCCCAAACCACCACGAAGGTGCCCGTACCCTTTGTGGTGGTCGATTCGGTCGCAGAGCAAAAGGGCGGGCCATCTCCCGCAAGAGATGACCCGCCTCTCCAATCAGTCCCGCGGCAACCGTGGCCGCCGCGGGCCTCAAGCATGTCCCGGACTAGGAGAACATGCCGGTGAGGTAATCATTCAGCCGCTTATCCTTGGGCCGTTGGAAAATCTCGTCAGTCTCGTCGTACTCGACCATATCGCCCATGTAGAAGAACGCCGTGCGGTTGGACACGCGCGACGCCTGCTCCATGTTGTGCGTCACGATGACGATGGCGCGGTCGGCCACGATCGACGACATGAGGTCCTCGATCGCCAGCGTCGAGATGGGGTCGAGCGCCGAGCAGGGCTCGTCGAACAAGATCACGTCGGGGTTGAGCGCCAGCGTGCGCGCGATGCACAGGCGCTGCTGCTGACCGCCCGAAAGCGCATAGGCGCTCTTGTCGAGCTTGTCCTTGACCTCGTCCCACAGCGCCGCGCCGCGCAGGCTCTCCTCGACCATGCGGTCGAGTTCGTCGCGGTCGGTGATGCCGTGGCGCCTAGGCGCAAACGTGATGTTGTCGCGAATGGACTTGCGAAACGGGTTGGGCTGCTGGAACACCATGCCAATGGACCGACGCAGCTCGTAGGTGTTCTCGGTCTTGGTGTTCACGTTGCGCCCGCGATAGTTGATCTCGCCCTCCACGCGGCAGCCGCGAATCTCGCGATTCATAAGGTTGAGGCTACGCAAGAAGGTCGACTTACCGCAGCCCGAAGGCCCGATGAGCGCCGTGATCTCGCCCTTGTGAAAGTCGAGCGACGTGTCGTGCAGCGCATGGTGGTCGCCATAGTACACGTTGATGTCCTTGGTGGAGAGCACGACCTCGTCGCTCACGGCCTTGCCGCTCACGCGCACGCGCTTCTCGCTCTCCCCCACACTCGATAGAAAGTCCTGGGTGTCGGACGCGGCCGCTTCGGTTGCGGGCGTTGCATTTATCTCGCTCATTCGGCCGTCATCTTCCTTGCCAGTTGCTTGCCCACAATGCGGGCGATTACGTTAAACAGCAGCACGCAAATCATCAGCAGCGCCGCGGTGCCCCAGACGATCTGCTGGGCCTCGGGGCTGCCCTCGCCATAGATCTTGTAGATATGCACGGCGAGCGACTCGCCGGGGCGGAACACGTTCCAGGCGCAGGTAGGGCTCGACAGGTTAAAGCTCAAGAAGTTCAGGCGAACCGGCGAGCTCATGCCCGAGGTAAAGAGCAGTGCTGCGGCCTCGCCAAACACACGGCCGGCCGAAAGCACGATGCCGGTCACGATAGCGGGCATGGCCTCGGGAATCAGGATGTGCAGCATGGCCTCCCAGCGGGTGAGGCCCATGGCCAGGCACGCATCGCGCTGGGCCTGCGGCACGTCCTCGAGCGCCTGCTGGATCACGCGCACCAGGATGGGGATGTTGAACATGGTGAGCGCGACGGCGCCGGAGATGATGGAGTACTTCCAGCCCAGCTGCACCGAGAACACCAGAAAACCGAACATGCCGACAACGATGGAAGGCAGCGAGGACAGCGTCTCGATGGCGGTGGAGGCAATGTCGCGGACGGGTCCGTCGGGTGCGTACTCAACCAAAAAGACCGCGCCACCCAGGCTGATGGGCACCGAGATGATCAGGGTGATCAGCAGCAGGTAGAACGAGTCGAACAGCTGGTAGAGCACGCCGCCCTGCGTTCCGTTGGCGCGCGACGGCTCCGTGAGAAAGCCCGGCTGGAACAGCGTCGAGATGCCCTCGAACAGGATATAGGCCACCATGGAGACGACGATGAGCATGACGATGGCGACGATCGCCGTCAACACGCCCGTGGCGAAGCGGTCCTGCTTTTGGACACGCCCGAGCCTCGCCTCGTCGATGTGGATGCGCGTGCTAGCCACGAGCCTTCGCCCCCTTGCGGCCAATGAGATGGATGATCAGGATGAAGATGAGGCTCATGCCCATCAGCAGCAGACCGAGTGCCCACAGGACGTCGTCCTGGGCCGAGCCCTCGGCGTAGACCGCCATGGACGTGGTGAGCGTGGTGGTGATGGTGGACGCCGGCGACAGCAGCGACGTCGGCATGGCCTCGATGCCGCCGATTACCATGCGCACGGCGAGCGTCTCGCCAAAGGCGCGGGTCATGCCAAGGATGACCGCGGTCATGAGCGACGGCATGGCGCTCTTGAGCACCACGTGCCAGATGGTCTGCCAGCGGGTGTAGCCCAGCGCGAGCGAGCCCTGACGGTAGCTGTCGGGCACGGCACGCAGGCCATCGACCGAAAGCGTGGTCATCGTCGGCAGGATCATGACGGCCAGCACGATGGCGCCGGGCAAGATGCCCAGACCCGTGCTCACATGGAAAACGCTCTTCATAAGACCGACGACCACGTGAAAACCGATCAGGCCAAAGACGACCGAGGGGATGCCGGTCAAAAGCTCAATGAGCGGCTGAAAGATCTTAGAGCCAAACTTAGGGCTAATCTCGACCGCAAAGATGGCAGAGCCGATGGCGATGGGCAGCGCGATGAGCGTGGAGAGCACCATGACCGCAAACGAGGTGACGATCAGGGGCAGGGCGCCAGTGTAGGGCAGGCCGTTTTTGGCCGTGTTGGCCAGGTCCCACTTGGTGCCGGTGAAGAACTCGACGACCGAGACGCCGTCCTTGATAAAAGCCGAGAGGCCCTTTTGGGCGACCATAAAGATGAGCGCGGCAACGACAAGCGTCACGAGCGCAACGCACGCGCCCGTGACGCCCAGGCCCACGTTCTCAAGGTCGCGCTTTGGCAGCTGTTTTGCCATTGCAAACCTTTCCGGGGCGATTATTTATTTAGCAGAGACCTTGCCGCTGGCGTCCTTGACGACCTTCATGGCAGAGACGGGGATAAAGCCCTGCTCCTCGACGAGCTTGCCCTGGACGTCATCGGAAAGCATGAACTCCAGGAAGGCCTTGGTGGCCTCGTCGGCATCCTTAGCGCAGTACATGTGCTCGGTAGCCCAGATCTTGAAGGAGTCGTCGGTGACATTCTTGCTCTTGGGCTCGACGCCCTCGACCTTGATGGCGTTGAACTTGGAGTCATCAAAGTGTGAGAAATCGAGGTAGGAGATGGCGTTGTCGGTGCTGCCCATCTGAGTCTGGACGTCGCCTGATTTGTCGAGCTCGGCGTCGCCCTTAAAGTCGACGGCCTCGTCGCCAAAGACGGCAGCCTCGAAGGTGGCGCGGGTACCGGAGCCGGCCTTGCGATTGAGCACGACGATGGTAGCGTCGTCGCCGCCGACCTCCTTCCAGTTGGTGATCTGGCCGGAGAAGATGCCCTTGAGCTGCTCGAGGGACAGGTCGTCGACCTTGACGTTCTTGGAGACGACGGGGCCCATGCCCACGACGGCGACCTCGTGGTCGACGAGGTTCTTGACCTGGTCGGCCTCGAGCTTGGTCTCGGCGAAGACGTCGGAGTTACCGATGGTAACGGTGCCAGCGGCGACGGCGGTCAGACCCTTGCCCGAACCGTTACCCGAACCGGAAATGGAGACGTCGGGGTTGGCGTCCATGAACTTCTCGGCAGCAGCCTCGACGAGAGCTTGGAACGAGGAGGCGCCGTCGTAGGTCACCTCGCCGGAGACGGACTCGGCAGCAGCGCTACCCTTGTCGGCGGCGTCGGATGCGCCGGAGCCGCCGCAACCAACGAGACCGAGACCGACGATGCTGGCAAGACCACCAGCGAGGCCGAGGAACTGACGACGAGAATAAGCCTGATCGAGCATGATCTTCCTTTCATACATGCGACTCGCGGGCACCCTGCCCGCTTTGCTGTTTGGAAAGATACGGCCCCAATCGGGCGACGACCGCGTTATCTGCGGTTTCTTACGGGCTATTGATAGACCCTTACCGCAAGCTCTGCCCAGCCTTTACAAACGGATAACAATCCAGCGCCGAACATGGCGCACCTTTTACACCAAAGGAACGTCCCCAATGACTATCCCACCGCAACAGAAAAAGCCCGGGCCGAAGCACCGGGCTCGTAATGCAAGTTTGTATCCAAGCAGGATATAGGGGTTTCCCAAGTGCCCGAGATTGCCCCGAAAGAGGAGCGCCGCGTACTTTGACGCAAGCGACGGTTTGAGGGGCAAGGTCGGGTGCCTGGGGAAGCCCTAAAGTTCCAGTTCGTTGAGGCGCAGGATCGCCACGATATAAATCTTGAGCGCCTGCTTGAGCTGTTCTTCGCTGGCACACTCGTTGGGGCCGTGCATCTGGCCGCCCCATGCGGGCAGCTCCAGGCCGGTCTCCTCGGGGCCAAACGACACGGCGCGGGCAAAGTTGCGCGCATACGTGCCGCCGCCCATGGCAAAGGGCTCAGCATGCTTGCCCGTAAACTCGTTATAGGTATCAATAAGCGCCTTCACGGCCGGATCGTCGGCAGACACCGAGAACGGCACCTTAGCGCGACCCAGCTGGCACGTCACGCCAAAACGGCCCACGAGCGGGTCGAGCTGCTCGCGGATAGTATCGGCACTGGTGCTATCGGGGAAGCGCACGTCGATGACCTGCTCAATATGGCCATCCGCCACGCGGATGACGCCAGCGTTGCAGGTAAGCGGGCCAAACGCCGGACTCGTCGCATCGATACCCAGGCCGTGGCCATAGGCATCCGCATGCACAAAGGCCAGGAACTTGACGAACTCGTGCTCGGCAGGCGTCAGCAGGCGCTCGTCGCGTGCACCAAACGCGTCCTCGGCCTCGCGCAGATACGACACAATCAGGCCGACGGCGTTGATGGTGCCCTCAGGCATCGAAGCGTGGCCGCCAATACCGTGGGCGAAAATCTGCGCATGGCCATTGTCGAGCGCCGTGATCTCCAGGCGGTCGGCGTTCTCAACGGGCGCCGGCAGCTCATCGGCGGCAATCGCAAGCTCGCAGATGGACTGCGACGGGATAGCGTTGGTCGCCTCGGCGCCGCTCCAGGACACGATGCGCCCGCCATCGATCTTGGGGCTCACGAACGTCGCCCCAAACTGGCCCTTCTCGGCATTGCAGACCGGGAACTCGGCATCGGGCGTAAACAGAAAGTCGGGGTCTGCGTAGTTCTCCAGGTAATGGTGAACGTCGGACATGCCCACTTCCTCATCGCAGCCCAACAGTGCGCGGAAGGTATAGCGCGGGGTAATGCCGTGCTTGAGCAGGTAGGCGCCGGCATAGAGCGACAGCACCGCCGGGCCC
>URBA01000085.1 GCA_900545905.1 uncultured Collinsella sp. | reverse complement strand
CCTGCTCGCACGGAGAGCACATTAAGTGCTCTCCGGCTCGTGCGGAACTCGCGATCAACCTAATGCCTTTCGGGCAGCCACGGACCTCTCGGGTCCAATACGTCACACACCGGACTGGTTTATCTGAATTAAAGAAAGTGAAGGCCCCTTTCGGGGCCTTCTTTTTATAAAAATTCGCCTACTCGGTGGACTTCGGGTTCTAGGTCTACGTTGAATTGGTCTTTGACGGTTGCCTGGATGTGGCGGATGAGTTCGTCGACATCGGCGGCGGTGGCGTGGTCGGCGTTGACGATGAAGCCGCAGTGCTTTTCGCTCACCTGCGCGCCGCCGATGGCGTGTCCTCGCAGGCCGGCGTCCATGATGAGCTTGCCGGCAAAGTAGCCCTCGGGGCGCTTGAAGGTGGAGCCGGCACTCGGCATGTCGAGCGGCTGCTTGTCCTCGCGGCGCTGGCGGTAGTCGTCCATGTCGGCCTTGATCATCGCGGCGTTGCCCGGGGCGAGATTGAAAGTGGCCGAAAGCACGACGAAACCGTCGTCGGCAATGCGGCTCTTGCGATAGCCCAGGTTGAGCTCATCGACATCGAACTCGATAATGCTGCCGCTACCGCGGGTGCCGTCGTCGAGCATGCGGGCGGGCTTGTAGACGCGCACGGACTCCAGCACATCGGCCATGCAGGCACCGTAGGCACCGGCGTTCATGTAGCAGGCGCCGCCGACCGATCCGGGAATGCCCGAGATGGGCTCCATGCCGGTGAGACCGGCCTCGGCTGCCGCCGCGGCGACATCGGAAAGCAAGGCGCCGGCCGCCGCCGTGACGTGCGTGCCGTTGACCGTAATGTCGGAGAGGCCCTCGCCCAGCGCTACGACGACGCCGCGGATGCCCTTGTCGCCGACGAGCAAGTCGGAGCCGTTGCCCACGATGGTGAGTGGCAGGTCGCAGCGATAGCAGGTATCGAGCGTGGCGACGAGGCCCTGCTCGGTATCGGGCGTGACAAAGACGTCGGCCGGGCCGCCGATCTTAAACGTGGTGTGCTCGCGCATGGGCTCGCTCATCAACACGTTGTCCTCGCCGGCAACGCCAGCAAGTGCGCACAGCAGGTCCTCGTTAAAAAAGTCGTTCTCGTGCATACGAATATCCGCCTTTTGGTGGTCGTTGTCATCAATCGATTGCAATATACCCCACCCGGACGGATTTGGTGCGCTGGCGGCGATAAAACAGCCGTCTACCGGATTGGTAAAGTGTTTATCACCGAGGTAGATGGGTATTCGCTATACTTTCAAGAGATTGCGCGTAAACCCGGAAGGAGCGAGATGGCCAACAAAGTCACCCTCAAGCAGATCGCCCAGGAGGTGGGGCTTTCCCCCTCGTCGGTCTCGCTTGTTCTTAATAATCGGCCCTGTCGCATCTCGGAAGAAAACCGCAAGCTCATCAAAGAGGTCGCGGCGCGCAACCACTATGTTCCCAACCAGATTGCGCGTAGCCTGGTCATGCGCGAGTCGCGCACGCTGGGCCTTATCGTCCCTAACATCGAGAGCCGCTTTTTTGCCTCGCTTGCCGGCAGCTTGGAAAAGCGCTGCCGCGAGGACGGCTATGCGCTCTTTATTACCAGCTCGGGCGGAAGTGCCGACGACGATCTGGAGCTGCTGCGCCAGCTGGTGACGCGCGGCGTCGACGGTGTCTTTCTGGTGGTGGGTGACGAGTTCTCCGACGACCGCGCCCTGCGCGAAGAAGTCAGCCATCTGCCTATCCCTGCCGTGATGGTCGACCGTGCCATTGAGGGGCTCGAGTGCGACAAGGTGATGTTCGACCACGAGATGGGTGGCTACATGGCCACCCGCTATCTGATCGAGCAAGGTCACCGTCGCATCGCCTGCTTGGTTAACGCCCGCCGTTCCAATACGGGTCGCAAGCGACTTGCCGGCTATGAGCGCGCTCTGCGTGAGGTTGGCCTGCCGATCGACGCGCGTTTGGAGTTTGAGAGCGAGTACTACATCCCGAGCGCATACGAGGCCTCGGAGGCGGTGCTCGCAACTGACGCCACTGCCGTGTTCGCAAGCTCGGATAACATTGCCCTCGGTTTGCTCAAGCGCTTGCACGAGATGGGGAAGAGCATTCCGGGTGACATTTCGGTCGTAAGCTATGACAACTCGGCGGCCGACGTTCTCTTTGAGCCGGCGCTGACCGCGATTGAGCAGGATCCTGGTGTCCTTGCGGAGCATGCTTTTGGCTGCATGTCCAAGCGTCTTGCCGGTAGGGGCGGCAGGCGTGCCGAAGAGGTCGTTCTGGAGCCGGAGCTTATCGTTAAGGACAGCGTGCTCGAGCTTACTAAACACAACTAAACACGTTTATCAATTTGCAGAGACCGAATGTGGAGCACCTGTGACGGGCAATGCCGCAGGTGAATGTCGCGTTTTGCTAATCGATGGAATTGATAAGGGTGCTAAAACGTTTTTTCACCATGATAAAACGTTTTAGCAAATATACTAGTCCCAACGAAAGGTTGCCGTATCGGAGGGCGACCGCACAGCGAAGGGACATAAACAATGGCTAAAACACTGGGGACGCCGTGGCAAAAGCTGGGCCACGAGGTGCCGGCTTCCGAGCTCGAGGGCGTCGACCTGTATTGGCGCGCATCGAACTATCTGTCCGTCGGTCAGATCTACCTTCGCTCTAACCCGCTAATGCGCCCCGACTTTGTCGACGAGAAGACCGGCGAGACGCGCGACTTCGGTCGTCCGGACGTTAAGCACCGCCTGGTTGGCCACTGGGGTACCACGCCCGGCATCAACTTCCTGTTTGGTCACGTCAATCGTCTCATTGCCGACCACAGCCAGAATGCTATCTTCTTGATGGGCCCTGGTCACGGTGGCCCCGCCGGTACTGCTCAGTCGCTGCTCGACGGCACCTACCGCGAGATTCGCCCCGACATCACCAATGACGAGGCCGGCCTGCAGAAGTTCTTCCGCCAGTTCTCCTATCCCGGCGGCATCCCGAGCCACTTTGCGCCCGAGACGCCCGGTTCCATCCACGAGGGCGGCGAGCTCGGCTACACGCTCAGCCACGCCTACGGCGCCGTTATGGATAACCCGAGCCTGCTGGCCGTGGCCGTGGTGGGCGATGGCGAGTCCGAGACCGGCCCGCTCGCGACCTCTTGGCAGTCCAACAAGCTCGTGAACCCGGCAACCGACGGTATCGTCCTGCCGATCCTGCACCTCAACGGCTACAAGATCGCCAACCCCACCATCCTTGCCCGCGTGTCCGACGAAGAGCTCACCAAGTTCTTTGAGGGCATGGGCTATAAGCCGCACTTCTTTGTCGCCGGCTTTGACGACGAGAGCCACGCAAGCATTCATGCGCGTTTCGCTGCCCTGTTTGAGCAGGTCTTTGACGAGATCTGTGACATCAAGGCCACCGCGCAGGCCCAGGCCGCCTCAGGCGAGACCGTGGTCCGCCCGGCCTACCCCATGATTGTGTTCCGTACGCCCAAGGGCTGGACTTGCCCCAAGCACATCGACGGCAAGAAGACCGAGGACTCCTGGCGCGCACATCAGGTGCCGCTGGCGAGTGCCAAGGACACCCACGAGCACTTCCGCGTGCTGCGCGAGTGGCTGCGTTCCTACAAGCCCGAGGAGCTCTTTACACCCGAGGGCCAGGTGCGCCCCGAGGTGACGGCCTTTATGCCGACCGGCGAGCTGCGCATCGGCGCCAACCCCAACGCGAACGGCGGTAAGGTGCGTCGCGAGCTCGAGCTGCCCGATGTTCATGCCCACGAGGTCCCCGTCGCAACTAAGGGTCATGGCTGGGGCTCCACCGAGGCCGCCCGCGTCTTTGGTGAGTACACTGCCGACGTTCTGGCCAAGAACATGGATGACTTCCGCATCTTTGGTCCCGACGAGACCGCGTCCAACCGTCTGCAGGCTGCCTACAAGGTGACCAAGAAGCAGTGGGACGCCGGCTTCTACGAGGACGAGGCCAACGACGAGCTGCTGGCAGGCTCCGGTAAGGTCGTCGAGCAGCTGTCCGAGCACCAATGCGAGGGCTTCCTCGAGGCCTACGTGCTCACTGGCCGTTCCGGCGTGTGGAGCTCCTACGAGAGCTTTGTCCATGTGGTCGACTCCATGGTCAACCAGCACTGCAAGTGGCTCGAGGCTACCAAGCGCGAGATTCCGTGGCGTGCCCCCATCAGCGGCCTTAACATTTTGCTGTCGAGCCACGTCTGGCGTCAGGACCACAACGGCTTCTCGCATCAGGACCCCGGCTTTATCGACCTGCTGCTCAACAAGGCCAACGACACGCACATCGTAAACGCCTACTATCCGGCCGACGCCAACATGGCTCTCGCCGTGGCCGAGCGCGTCTACCAGTCCACTGACTGCGTCAACGCCATCTTCTGCGGCAAGCAGCCTGCTCCGACCTTCCAGACGGTCGACGAGGCCAAGGCGGAGCTCGCCGAGGGCGTTGCGACCTGGGAGTGGGTATCGACCGCCGATTCGCTCGCCGAGGCCGACGTCGTGGTCGCCACCTGCGGTGACGTGCCGACGCTTGAGGCTCTGGCTGCAACCGACATGCTGCGCGAGCTGGGCATCAAGGTATGGTTCGTCAACGTGGTCGACCTGCTCAAGATCCAGAACGTCTGCGAGAACGACCAGGCTCTCAGCGACGAGCGCTGGGCTGAGCTGTTCGGCTGCGGCGAGAAGCCCGTCCTCTTCGCGTTCCACGCTTATGCCGGCACGATTCGCCGTCTGATTTGGAACCGCCCCGGCCACGATGCCTTCCGCGTCCACGGCTACGAGGAGAAAGGCTCCACGACAACGCCGTTCGACATGCTGCGCCTGAACAACATGGACCGCTGGGCACTGGCCGCCGACGTGCTGCGCCTGGTCGACGCCGATAAGTTTGCGGAGCAGATTGATAAGTGGGAGGCATTCCGCACCGAGGCCTTCGAGTTCGCGTGCGATGAGGGCTACGATCACCCGGCCTTTACCGACTGGGTCTGGCCCGACGCCGCAGCCGCAACAGCAGCCGACGGCGCGCTCTCCGCAACGCAGATGACCGCGGGCGACAACGAGTAGATAGGCATCCGGGACGATCTCGCGCTGGGGCTGCCTCCGGGCTGGTGCCCTTCCTCGGAGAAGTGGGCTTCGCGAACTTCTCCGAGGAAGGGCACCAGCCCGGAGGCGGCCCTCTCGACCGTTTCGATATGCGGGGGCTGATTATTTTTTATGTAATGGGGACACGGCTGCTACTTCCTTGAAAACCGTGCATCTAACTTTGGTCAGCCAAGATTACATTGCCGGGGCCGGGGTGCCTGCTTTGTTTTGAGAAGTTCGCGAAGCCCACTTCTCAAAACAAAGCAGGCGCCCCGGCCCTCGTGGAATAGATAAGGGGGAAGCATGAGCTTTACGAGTGTGGCGCTTCAGATGTTGACGGTTTCGCTGCCTATTTTGTTGGGGTGGTGTATCGCCAAGCTGGGGTTTATGAAAGCGGAGTTCGAGCGCGAGCTGTCGCATCTGCTGTTGCAGGTGGCGCTACCGTGCTTGGTGCTTTCGTCAGCGCTGGGCGATGATGTGAAGCTTCCGAGCATTGCAGAGACGTTTTCGCTCATGGGTCTGTCCTTTGTGATGTATGTGGTGGCGACCGTTATCGCGTTTGCTGTCACCGCTGCTCTTCGCGTTCCCAAAGGGACAGAATGCTCGTATCGCTTCGCCGTGCTTTTCGGTAATGCCGGGTTTATCGGTTTTCCGGTTATTTCGGCGGTGTTGGGAAAACAAGCGCTGTTGTATGCATCGATTGCGCTTATCCCCCTAAACCTTCTTATGTTTACCGTCGGTGCCATGTTATTTAGCGGAATGGATGGCGGCCTTAAAAAGCAGATGCGCAATATTGCCGCCTGCTGCAAGAGTCCTGGTCTCATTGCAAGTGCTGTTGTGCTTGGGATCGTGCTAACCGGATGGACCGATTGGGGCGTGTTGGGCGACTCGATTTCCATCGTTGGCACCATGACCACTCCAGCGGAATTGTTGCTCATGGGATCGTCTATCGCCAAGTACCGTCCGCTCGAGATGCTCACCAACTGGCGCGCCTATGTCGCCGTGGCGTTTCGCCTGGTTGTCGTGCCGGTGGCATGTCTTGCCGTCGCGCGCTTGTGGCCCGGCATGACGCCCATGTTTATCGCGACGCTTGTGCTCGAGATGGCAATGCCGGTGGGCAGCAACGGTACGCTGTACTGCCTACAATACGGCAAGGATGCACGCCCCATGATGCAGTGCACGTTTTTGTCGATCATCTGCTCCATTTTGACCATCCCACTCGTAGCCACACTGTGCGGGTAGGCATTCGGGACGGTCTCGCGCTGGGGCCGCCTCCGGGCGGGTTGCCTTGGTCCTGTCTCTTATACACATCTGACGCTGCCGACGAAGCT
>URBA01000084.1 GCA_900545905.1 uncultured Collinsella sp. | reverse complement strand
TCGTCGGCAGCGTCAGATGTGTATAAGAGACAGTCATAAGCCGGGAACGCGTTATTTTGGTCCCTATACCGATAGCCGTGCGGCACGTGAGACGATAGATACGCTGCGCAAGGTTATCCCCATCTGCTCCGCATCCTGTGCGGAGTGGCGTCGTTGTCGCCGTATCGTCGAGTCCCACAAGGGCGAGGAAGACATCGTCAATATGATTTGCGCGCAAAACGGGCGCCCCTGCTTTGACTACCATGTCGGGCGTGGCCCGGGTGCGTGTGTCGGCGCGATTTCCCCGGCAGACTATGCCAAGAACGTCAAGCGTGTCGAGCGCTTTTTGTCGGGCCATCGCAAGGATGTCGTCGATGAGCTGACCTCCGAGATGACGGATGCCGCTGAGGCGCTCGACTTTGAGCGCGCGGCACGCGTCAAACGTCGTTTGGAGGTCATCAGGGGTCTGGACGACCGTCAGCAAGTCGTTTTTCCCTCCAGTGTCGATATAGATGTCATCGGTTTCTATCGCGAGGAGACCATCTCCGCCGCTTGCGTCTTCGTCGTTCGCGAGGGCCGAACAGTTCGCACCTGCGAGTTCATTCTCGACAAGGGTCTTGATGTTGACGAGGAAGAGCTCCAGTCGGGCTTTCTTAAGCGCTATTACGACGAGACGGCTGATATTCCAGCTGAGGTCAACCTTTCCGTCGAGCTTGAGGATGCGGAAGCACTGGGGGAGTGGCTTGCGGGCAAGCGTGAGCGTTCCTGCCATCTCCATAGGCCGCAGCGTGGCGAAAAGCACCGTCTGCTCGATATGGCATCCAAAAATGCGCGCCATGCCCTCATGCGCTACATGATGCGAACGGGGTACGCTGACGATCGCACCAATCAAGCGCTCCTGGAGCTCGAAAGTGCGTTGGCGCTGCCATCGCCGCCGTTGCGTATCGAGTGCTTCGATATCTCGACGCTGCATGGAACCTTTACCGTCGCCTCGATGGTGGTGTTTACCAACGGACGCGCCGACAAGAGCCAGTACCGTCGTTTTAAAATTCAGGCCGAATTGGACGAGGCAAACGACTTCGTGTCGATGTCCGAGGTTTTGGGACGACGCTATGCTCCCGAGCGCATGGCCGACGAGCGCTTTGGCTCGCGCCCCGATTTGCTCGTTGTCGATGGCGGTAAGCCGCAATTGACCGCTGCGATCAAGCAACTTGAGGCTCTTGGGCTCGATATACCAGTTTGTGGCTTGGCAAAGGCCGATGAGGAAGTTTTTGTGCCTTGGGACGAGACTCCCGTCGTGCTGCCGACCGGGTCCGCGTCGCTCTATCTAATTAAACAGGTGCGCGATGAATCGCACCGTTTTGCCATCACGTTCCATCGCGAATTGCGCGATAAAGCCATGACGGTTTCGGTACTCGATGACGTTCCAGGCGTGGGACCCACCAGAAAACGTGCCCTTATGCGCCATTTTGGTTCGATGAAGCGTTTGCGCGCGGCGAGCGAGCAAGAGATCGCGGAAGTTCGAGGCATTCCTGCCGATGTCGCCAAAGCGGTTCACGAGGCGCTCGTTGCATGGAATGCCGAGCGCGCCGAGGCGGCGGCAAAGCAATCCGAAAACTAAACACGCCTCTAAACAACTGATATACATGATTGCGTGATTTTCAATCATTTATTTCACGGCGATTACCAGCCGATTTCGGGTTTAATTAACGCTAAAACGTTTGACTAGTCATGGTGAACAACCCTGCTATCCTGCGGGTTGACGAAGACTGATATCTCACCTCGTCGATACATACTGTCTGGCGAATCGTTTGTCAATGAATTCGGTGAACGGTAGCAAATACCGTTCAAGCGTATGTATGTATCGGTCGCCGAGCGCGGCACCTCAGTTGGGTTCGTCGGTAGGTAAGGTATATATCGTCCGCAAGTTGCGCGGGGGCACGTCTAGGCGCTCCCGGGTAAGATTCTCTATTGATAGGAGAAGACATGGCCATCATCAACAAGGGTATGTCCAGGCGTTCGTTCCTCGGCCTCACCGGCAGCGTCGCTGCTGTCGCAGGGCTTGGTCTCACCGGCTGCGGTGGCAGCTCTAGCGACGAGGGTTCCGCTTCCGGTTCCACCGATTCCGCCAACCGTGGCGGCGGCGTGATCACCGCTGGTTCCGCTTACGCTCCGTCCAGCTTCGATCCCGCCAGCACCGGCTCCGCTGTGGGCCTGGGTGCTAACTGGCACGTCGTCGAGGGCCTCTACGGCATCGATTACCACGACTACAGCACCTTCAAAGAGCTCGCCACCGACGATCCCAAGTCTGTGGACGACACCACTTTCGAGGTCACCATCCGCAAGGGCGCCAAGTTCTCCGATGGCACCGAGGTCACCGCTGACGATGTCGTTGCCTCCTACACCGCTTGCGCCGCTTCCGCTACCTATGCTCCGTTCTTCCAGCCCTTCGAGTCCATCGAGGCCAAGGACGCCAGCACCGTGACGGTCAAGACCAAGGTCCCCAACTTCTCCCTGCTCAAGGATCGTCTGGCCATCGTCCGCGTTACCCCGGCCACCCAGACCGAGGAGGATCGCGCCAAGCAGCCGATCGGCTCCGGCCCCTGGATGTACGACTCTATCTCCGATACCGAGATCACCCTGGTTCCCAACCCCGAGTACAACGGTGAGTATGCTGCCGAGGATAAGAAGATCCAGTACAGCATCCTGACCGACCCCACCGCTCGCGTTACCGCTCAGCAGGAGGGCTCCACGCTCGTTATGGAGCTCGTTACCGCTGACGCCGTCGACCAGCTCGAGAGCGCCGGCTGCAAGATCGATAACGTTCAGGGTTTCGGCACCCGCTTCATCATGTTCAACGTCGCCAAGGAGCCTTGGAACAACGTCAAGGTCCGTCAGGCTGTCATGTATGCGCTCGACACCGAGAAGATGGTCAGCAACACCTTCGCCGGCCTTGCCACCGCTGCCAGCTGCTACCTGCCCAAGAGCTTCACCAACTATCATGAGGCTTCCACGGTGTACAAGACCGACACCAAGAAGGCTAAGAAGCTCATCGAGGAGTCTGGCATCACCCCGGGTGCCATCACCCTGCGCACCACCGACAACGAGCAGATTAAGGGCATGGCCGCCCAGGTCAAGAACGACCTCGACGCTCTCGGCTTCGATGTGACCATCCAGACCGATACCTCGCCGGCCACCTACGCTGCCATCGACGGCGGCGAGGCCTACGATATCCTCCTTGCCCCTGGCGATCCTTCCTGCTTCGGCGCCGACCCCGACCTGCTGCTCAACTGGTGGTACGGCGACAACGTCTGGATGCAGACCCGTTGCCCGTGGAAGGAGTCCGCTGAGTGGCAGAAGCTCCACGGTCTCATGGACGAGGCTCTTGCCGCTGAGGGCGATGAGCAGCAGAAGAAGTGGAACGAGTGCTTCGACATCATTGCCGACAACGCCGTTCTGTACCCCGTTGTCCACGTCAAGACCGTCTCCGCTTCTTGGGACGATCCGTCCACTGCGCCCAATGGCGAGGCCCTCGATGGTTTCAAGGGCATCGGCACGACGAGCATGTCCTTCAGGGGCGTTGCGACCGTCAAGGCGTAAGACTCGCTTGAGTCTATATGCAGGATGTCGGTCGTTGGGACCGTATCCTCATAGTTGAAACAAAGACCCGGGCGGCAACGATGTCGCTCGGGTCTTGTAATGAGTATCCGTACTCATATACCAGTTGGTCCTACCGACAAAAGAAAGGGGAGAGAACGTGAACAACTTGCTACGTTTGATTGGAAGGCGTCTTGTGGCGCTGCCGATCATGGCATTGGGCGTCACCGTCCTGGTGTTCTTCCTTATGTCGTTCTCCAAGACCGACCCCGCCTACACGGCGTTGGGTGACGGTGCCTCGCCCGAGGCGGTTGCCGAGTACCATGAGAAGTATGGTCTGGACGACCCCTGGCCCGTGCGCTACGTGCGCTATATGGGCGATCTGATCCATGGCGACATGGGCACCTATGGTGCTGCTCGCAACTCCGTTGCCAAGCGCATCTCCACGGCCCTGCCCGTCACGATGCAGCTGACCTTCATCGGTCTTGCCATCGGTGCGGTCGTTTCGTTTTTGCTCGGCGTCATCGCGGCACTGTATCGCGACAAATGGCCGGACCAAGTGATCCGCGTCTTTTCCATCGCCGGCTTGGCAACCCCGTCGTTCTGGCTTGCCGTTCTGTTGATCCTGCTGTTCTCTTCCTACCTTAAGGTGCTCCCGGCATCGGGTGCTCTGCCTCACTTCACCACGAATCCGGTTGGCTATCTGGGGCGTATGATCATGCCCGCTATCGCCTTGGCATTTCCGCTGACGGGCCAGATGACTCGTATCGTGCGTACCGCCATGGTCGAGGAGCTCGACAAGGATTATGTCCGTATGGCTCGCGGCGCCGGCGTTCCCGAGAAGGTCGTCGTCGGCATCAACGTTCTTCGCAATGCGCTGATCACCCCGGTCACCACCCTCGGTCTTAAGATCGGTTACCTCATGGGCGGCGCCGTCGTCATCGAGGTTATCTTCAACCTCCCCGGCATGGGCACCGCGATTCTGCAGGGCGTTCAGGGCAACGAGGCGAACCTGGTTCAGGGCGTCGTCATCGTCGTTGCTCTTGCCTTCATCATCATCAACATCGTGGTTGACATGCTCTACCTGCTCATCAACCCGCGCATCAGGACGGTGTAGATTATGGTAAAGATTCGAGAGAAGCAAACCGAGCAGCTCGAGAAGGCTGCCTCCAAGGGGCTCAAGCTCGGTGGCTGGAAGAAGATGACGCTGTCTTCTAAGATTGCCGCCGTCGTGCTGGTGCTGGTCGCCCTGACTGCGATTCTGGCGCCCCTTCTTGCCCCCTATAGCCCGGTCGAGATCTTTACGGCTCGCCAGGCTCCCGGCAACGGATTTATCTTCGGTACCGACGATAAAGGTCGCGACATTCTGTCGCGTATGCTCTACGGTGGTCGTTACTCGCTGATCATCGGCTTTGGCGCCACTGCCATGGCTCTGGTCTGCGGCTCGGTCGTGGGCGCCCTTGCAGCGGTTTCGCGCAAGGCCGTCTCCGAGACGATCATGCGTATCCTGGACATCATCATGTCCATTCCGGGCATCGCCCTCGCGGCCGTCTTCGTCTCCATCCTGGGCAACTCCGTGCCGTCGATCATCTTCGCCATCGGCTTTATGTACACTCCGCAGATTGCCCGTATCGTACGCGCCAATATCGTGTCCGAGTACGGCGAGGACTATGTCCGCGCGGTCATCGTTTCCGGCGCCAAGGCTCCGTGGATTTTGATCAAGCATGTTCTGCGTAACTGCATCGCCCCGATCATGGTCTTCACCGTTACCCTGGTCGCCGACGCCATCATCTTCGAGGCCTCGCTGACCTTCATCGGCGCTGGTATCCAGGAGCCCACCGCTACCTGGGGCAACATCCTCGCCGACGCCCGCGGCGGCGTGCTCGCCGGCCGTTGGTGGCAGGCGCTGTTCCCGGGCCTAGCCATCATGATCACCTGCCTGGCGCTCAACATCCTCTCCGAGGGCATTACCGACGCCATGGCCGCTGCTCCCTCCGCTGCCCTGGATCCTACCGATTCCTCCAAGCGTCGCGAGGCCGACCTGCTGGTCTCCGACCCCGTTCGCGCCTACAAGGAGCAGGCCCAGTCCCTCTCCGCTCGCCTTGGCGCCCTGCGCGATGTCGAGCTCAAGCGTGACGATCGCCATGTGCCCGACGAGTCTGTCGAACCGATTCTCTCGGTCCGTGACTTCTGCATCCAGTTTGAGCATCACGGTGATATCAACGTCGTCGACCATGTCAACTTTGACGTTCGTCCTGGTCAGACCATGGGCCTGGTGGGCGAGTCCGGTTGCGGTAAGTCCATCACCACGCTGGCCATCATGGGCCTGACCGACGATGACGAGCATCTTTCCGGCGAGGTTCTCTGGGAGGGTCGCGACCTGCTCAAGATGAGCAAGAAGGAGTGGTTCGGCCTGCGCGGTACCGATATCGCTATGGTCTATCAGGACGCCCTGTCCTCGCTTAACCCCTCCATGCTCATTTCCGCCCAGATGAAGCAGCTCACCAAGCGTGGCGGCACCCGTAGCGCCGAGGAGCTCCTGGAGCTCGTCGGCCTCGATCCCAAGCGCACGCTCGAGAGCTATCCGCACGAGCTTTCCGGCGGCCAGCGTCAGCGTGTCCTGATCGCTATGGCCCTTACCCGCGACCCCAAGCTGGTCATCTGCGACGAGCCCACGACCGCTCTGGACGTTACCGTCCAGAAGCAGGTCATCAAGCTGCTCAACGATCTTCAGGCCAAGCTCGGCTTTGCCATGATCTTCGTTTCGCACGACCTGGCGCTGGTCGCCGAGGTCGCCCACAACATCACGGTTATGTACGCTGGCCAGGTTATCGAGCAGGCGCCCACCAAGGAACTGCTCACTAACCCGATCCACGAGTACACCCGCGGTCTTCTGGGCTCCGTTCTGTCCATCGAGAGCGGCTCGGGCCGTCTGCACCTGTCTCTTATACACATCTGACGC
>URBA01000083.1 GCA_900545905.1 uncultured Collinsella sp. | reverse complement strand
CCAGCATGCGCTCGATGACCTCGCGATTGTGCTCCGACAGATACAGGATGCCGAGCTCGCTTTTCATATGCGCGACGTCCTCGATAATCTCGTGGGTCTGCTCCTCGCGCAGGGTAAAGTCGTAGCGCGCGGCATCGAACTCGCGGATCACATCGACAAATGCATTAACGGCAAAGGAATAATGCTGGCAGCTCACACTAAAGTGCGGCACCTGCTCGGACGCGCCCTTGTACTTGCCTTCGAGCAGATCCGCCTGATCGAGCACCTGGCGCGCGTAGCCCAAGAAGGTCTCGCCCTCCTCGGACACAATGACACCCTTGTTGGTGCGCTCAAAGATGTGCACACCCATCTCGTTTTCGAGATCGCGGATCGACGCGGTAATCGAAGGCTGCGACACAAAGAGCCGGCGCGAGGCCTCGGTGATGCTGCCGCATTCGGCAACTTTGACGACATACCTGAGCTGTTGAAGCTTCATGATGGCCTCCCTAGACGTCCGCGATACCCGAACCCGCCGCATCTGCCTGACGCATAAACGACGGCATCTCCCCCGTCGCGGCGCAGGCGGCAATCTGATGCAGAGCCCCGGCAACCGCATCATCTGCCGCAGCGCCGATATGCCAGCGCGCGGCAGCCGTGACGGCCTCGTTGGCATTGGCGACTGCAACGGAGTTGGGGACGGCACCGATCATGGGCAGGTCGTTATCGGAATCGCCAAATACGGCCACCTCGTCGGACGTCAGGTCCAAAGCGCGCGCCAGCTCCAGCGCAGCGCAACCCTTGTTCCAACCTGCTGGAAGAATGTCGAACAGGCGCACACGATTGTTGGGAAACACGAGCGAGAGCTCCGGCACCTCGGCGGCAACACGCTCGCGCAGCTCGGCGAGCTCCTCGCGCGAACGGGCACTCCAGATATTCGCCTTGTATACCGGGGCATCGTCAACGACAGGGCGACAGGGAGCCTCTTCGCCCTTGAGCCACGCGTTGCCGCCTGACTCCATGGCGCGACGCACACGCTCGGGATCGCTTGTCACGCAATAGGCGTCGTTGTCCCAAAAGTCATCACCCAGACGGTAGACCTTCAGATAGGTATCGTCGGACTCTTGCTCCAGGTAGTCGGCCAGGCGCATCAGGGCATCGTTATCAGTTGCGCGCGAGGCAACCGCCTCACCATCGACAAACATCACCTGGCCGTTGCAAAACGCACCGGTCGAGAAGCACTCGGAGCGATTGCGGAACATCCAGCTCATCGCGGACGGCTGGCGACCCGAAACCGGGCCAAAATGCAGGCCCGCCGCCTGCATGGCATGAATGCCCTCGATGGCGCAGTCGCTGGCGCCATCGTGTCCAGCAGGAATCAGCGTATCGTCCATATCGGTCAGCACAAGTTTGATCATAAGGTCCCCTCGGTCATTCTTTATCCCGTCTATTGTAACGACCTGCCAATAAGGGACAGGTTTATCTTGGCAGGTTTTATCTGGGAAAATGCAGCGCCCCTGTTGCCACCTGCCAAAATAAACCTGTCCCATATTGGCAGGTGCGCTAGTATAGGGAACAACAGATTCGATGCGGGAGTGCCGGCGGTGCAAACCACAAGGCTGAGAGGGCATGGGGCCCAATCCTTTGAACCTGTCAGTTAATGCTGGCGTAGGGAGCATGCCGCCTTTACAGGGGCGCTGTCTATGCACAGCGCCCCTTTTCTATGCCAAGGAGGCATGTGCAGTGATTGATTCGGAACAGCTTAAGCAACATATGGTCAAGGCCGTAGAGGAGATTCGAGCCACCAATCCGATGGCCGGCTCCATCACCAACACGGTGACGATCGACTTTGTCGCCAACGCACAGCTCGCCGTGGGCGGATCGGCCGCCATGGTCTATCTGCCCGACGAGGGCGAGGCACTCGTTGCCGGCGGCGGCGCCATCTATCTCAATATGGGCACGCTCTTCCCCATCTACGAGCAGACGATTCCCCGCGCGGCCAAGGCGGCACACGACGCCGGCAAGCCCTGGGTGCTCGATCCGGTGGGCCTGGGCATCGGTAGCCTGCGCACCCAGCTGGTAAACGAGCTCAAGCAGTACAAGCCCGCCATCGTACGCGGCAACGCCTCCGAGATCATCGCGCTTGCCGGCCTGTGGGGTCTTGAGGGCGAGGCAGCCGATCTGAGCCGCGTGCGCGGTGTCGATACCACCGACACGGTCGACGCCGCCCGCGATGCCGCCGTGGCGCTCGCTCGCTACACCGGCGGCGCCGTTGTGGTCTCGGGCGAAGTCGACCTAATCACCGACGGCACGACCGTGGCCAAGTCCCACGGCGGCAGCCCGCTCATGTCCAAGATCACCGGCTGCGGTTGCTCGCAGGGCGGCGTGCTGGCCGTGTACGCCTGTGCTACCGATCCGTTTACGGCAGCAGTCTGCGGCACCGCCGTCTACAACGTTGCCGGCACGCGTGCCGCCGCCGTCGCCGATGCCCCGGCAAGCTTTAAGGTCGCCTTTATCGACGAGCTCTACCGCGCGACCGCCCAGGATATTGCCGACAACCAACTCGAACTCGAGGAGGCATAAGCCATGTCCGAGTCCACAACCAGCGCCGGCATGAACACACTCGTCGCCGTGGCCATCGCCCCGTGCGGCACCGGCGATGAGCTGTCCGCCGAGGTCGCCGAGGTCGTGCGCGTCATTCGCGAGAGTGGCCTTCCCAACCGCACCAGCTCGATGTTCACCGAGATCGAGGGCGACTGGGACGAGGTCATGCAGGTCGTGCGCGACGCAACCTTTGTGCTGGCGAGCAAGGGCATCCGGACCGAAGTCGTGCTCAAGGCAGATATTCGACCCGGATTTACCGACACCATGACCGGCAAACTCGAGCGCATGGAAGCGCAGATCAAAAAGCAGGAGGAAGCACGATGAGCATCCGCGACAACCTTGATATCTCCGCCTATCTGGTACTCGGCCCCGAAAACACCCTCGGGCGCCCCGTGGGCGATGTGGTGGCCCAGGCACTCGACGCCGGCTTTACCTGCATCCAGGTGCGCTCCAAGGTGGCAAGCGCCCGCGAGATCATCGCGCTGACGGGCGATGCCGCGCAGGCAATCGCACAGGCCGGCAAGACCGGTCAGGTCGCCCTGCTGATCGACGACCGTCTGGATTGTGTGCTTGCCGCGCGCGAGCAGGGTATTGCTGTCGACGGCGTGCACGTGGGTCAGAGCGATATTCCCGTCGAGGTCTGTCGCAAGCTGCTGGGCCCCGATGCCATCGTGGGCCTTTCGGCCCGCTGCGAGGAGATGCTCGAGTACGTCAAGACCGCCGACATGAGTCTGGTCGACTACCTGGGCATCGGCCCGCTCCACGAGACCGAGACCAAGCGCGACTGCGGACGCGCGGCCGACGGCTCTATCATCACCAAGAGCTTTGAGGACCTTGCCGCACTCCACGCGGCAAGCCCCGTGCCCATCGTGGTGGGCGGCGGCGTTAAGACGGCCGACTTGCCGCAGCTTAAGGCAACCGGCGTCGACGGCTTCTTTGTGGTGAGCGCCGTCTGCAGTGCCGACGACCCCCACGCCGCAGCCAAGGAACTTGTCGACACCTGGCAGCAGGCATAGGCCGAGCAGCTGATTCGCAACCTCATATCTTCAATAGCGGAAAGCGCATCCCGGTTCGAACGTCCATTCCGGGATGCGCTTTCCGTATGCGACCCTTACCCCGCCAGATACGCTTCCAACGCCGGCAAAGTCGCCTCTGCATCGTGGCGGCCGACCTGGTAGATGCGCTCGAGCTCATCCGGTTCGCGGCACAGCGACGGCACCTTCACCGATTCGCTCGGCCGCACCACAAAGATTTCGCCGGCAGCCTCTCGACGTGCCAGGTCATCGAGCGTGGCATTGTAGACCTCATGCCGATGCTCAAGCGCTGCAACAAACTCCGGATAGTGACGGAACACGCGCCGCAGCATGGGCATCACGCTGTTGGGCTGCTTCACAAAGCCCGCCGGCTGCGTGAGTACCACGATATTGCGGTCATACCCCTGCGCAAACAGCCATGCGCTGGGAATAGAATCAGCCACGCCACCATCCAGATACTTATGCCCGTCAATAGCAACGGGACGCGTCGCCACAGGAATGGCAGACGACGCCCGGATCCACTCGATATCGCGCTCGTCGCCATACGGCAAATCGTGATAGACAGCCTTGCCCGTCTCGATATCGGTACACACGCACGTAAATCGCATGGGACAGGCGCGATACGCCTCCAAGTCGATGGGATCGCGCTCAATGGGCACCTCGTGATAGGCAAAATCGGCATTGAACATATCGCCGGTTCGCAGCCAGCTGGTCACGCTCGCATAGCGCTTGTCGGCGCAATAGGCCTTGTTGTAACGAATGGCACGGCCGATCTGGCGCGATTTAAAGTTGTAGCCAAACGCCGCGCCCGCCGAGACACCCACCATATGGTCGCAGGTCAAACCGCGCTCCATCCAAACGTCGAGCACGCCCGCCGTATACATACCGCGGTAGCCGCCTCCCTCGAGCGCAAGCCCCACCGTGCGCGTCGTATCCGGCTGTGCCATGTGACCATCTCCGTTCCTGCGTTTTAAAACGGGACAAGTATACCCGTCAACATATATCGTCCCAGTCGCATTTTTATCGAACATCGCATCGTCGCGCTACCGCCTGTCGAATAATAGCCGCCCACAGCATGTGCACCCATATATAATTGTGCACTATTGTTTACACTACTCAGCTGTTATCAACAGCGAACATTAGCCAGCAAATTAACTCAACAACGCGGCAAGGCGGGGGCCTGGATACATGCAAAGCGCTGAGCAACGACGCGTGTACACAACGAGCTCGCCCGACGCAATCCGCCCCGACCTCAGAAAGCCGCTTAGAACATGGAAACTGTCAGCAATTACACCGAAACGCTCGAAAAGACCGTCCGCGACCTTCTCGAACGTCAAGACGATCTGATCAGGACTGCCTTTACCGACCAGCTTACTGGGCTTGGCAACCGTGGCGGCTTTGCCCGTTCCCTCGAGGAGCTCTGGGAGCAGGACGCCCCCGTTACCATGGCGTTCATCGATATCGACAATCTCAAGCACTGCAACGACGTCTTTGGGCATGACGAGGGCAACCGCTATATCTTGCAGGTAAGTCTCTATCTTAAGCTGTATATGAAGGTGGGCGAAGCGGCGTTTCGCATAGGCGGCGACGAGTTTGCCATCCTATCTACGATTGCAACCGAGGACGACCTCGCCGAACGTCTGAAACACTGCCGAACGGTTCTGCTCAAAAACAACGATTCCGAGATGCCCCACTCGTTTAGCTACGGAGTGTCACATGCCGACCCCGCCCTGGGCGAAGCTTCCAATCGCATGACGCTCGATGCCGACCATCGC
This sequence comes from uncultured Collinsella sp., assembly GCA_900545905.1. Taxonomy (GTDB): domain Bacteria; phylum Actinomycetota; class Coriobacteriia; order Coriobacteriales; family Coriobacteriaceae; genus Collinsella. Next base: position 1,196 of record URBA01000083.1, on the reverse strand, counting down.
ATGTACGACTACAAGCTACGTCATGCCATGCACCTTGATCGACGCAATATCACGCAAGTCCACGCCGACGACTTCGAAATAAGCGACCGTATTTTCGACGCCTTTTCGATGCTCAACGAGGGCCGCTATTTCTTTATCGAGAACTTGGACAAACATCGCACCCTTTGGTCACAAGGTGCCTTGCGCGATCTTGGCCTTCCCTCGGAGCACATAGACAACTGTCGCGATTACTGGAAAACGCGCGTGCATCCCGATGACCTTGAGGCCTACATCAACGACATCGACCAGGTCTATAACGGCACCAAGCACCGTCGCGTCATGCAGTATCGTGTGCGCAACGCCGTCGGCGACTACGCCCTTTGCCGTGCTCGCGGGTTTCGTATCGACGGCGACGGAAATGTCCCCTCGCTCTATGTCGGCGAGCTCGTCAACCACTCACTTGCCGAAACCGTCGACGCCGCGACAGGCCTCGGAACCCAGCGCATGTTGGTCAATGCCATCGACGCCTGTCGTTGCGACCGTTGCGAGACGGGCCTTATAGCGGTGCGCGTTCGTGGCACGACAAAGCTCAACGAGCTCTACGGAGCCGAGGCTGTCGACAACATGCTCGCCGAATACGCAGGCCGCATGCTGTCGATCACCCGCGGCAGGAGCAGGGTCTACCGTTCACGTAGCGTCCAGTTCGTCGTGCTCAGCAATGACCTGGACCACGAGGCATTCGAGCAACTGACCCGCCACCTTAAAGAGGCCGTTTTCGCTCCTGTGCAAATCGCAGGCGACACCATTGCTCCCGTCTGTCTTGTCGTCCCGGCCTTTTACGAGCACTTAACCCATCAAGCGACCGCCGTTTTAGGCGAACTCGACCGTCGCCTTCGCACGGCCGGCGGGCTTGTTCCCAACGACAGCCTCCCCATACCCGAGGCGGAGCGCAAAAGCGCCATCGCCGAACGCATCGACTCGCTCACGGGCCTCTATCGACCCAGCGAGTTCATGCGGCGCGCCAACGCATTTCTCGAGGCAAGGCGCGACGGCACCTGGTGCATCGCCACGGTCGACATGGGCCACATGCGCCTGTTTAATGAATGGCACGGCCAGGCCGAAGGCGACCGCGTACTCGCCGATGTGGGCACGGTCCTCAAGGACATCGAGAATGCCGATATGGGCGTCGCAGGGTACTGGGGCCAAGATGACTTTTG
>URBA01000082.1 GCA_900545905.1 uncultured Collinsella sp. | reverse complement strand
CGAGATGCAGCGTAGTCTCGTGGGCTCGGAGATGTGTATAAGAGACAGGTAAAAATCGGGCACGAGCGCCGGCGTAATGCCGTGATACAGGTCGTCCACGCTCTCGGGCGTCATGATCGCGACGTCGGACAGGCCCTTGCGGGTCGAGACCACGTTAACGTGTTCGGTCACGAGCTGATACATATCGCGGTCGCCGGTCACCAGCAGCATGTCGCAGCCGGCCTCCTCGCCCAGACGCGCCATGGTGCCCAGAATATCGTCGCCTTCCCAGCCCTCGGACTGCAGAATCGGCACGTTGAGCGCGGTGAGCAGCTCCTTGATCATCGGAAACTGCGCATGCAGATCGGGGTCCATGGGCGGGCGTTGCGCCTTATACTGCGGCAGCATCTCCATGCGCACGCGCGGCTTGCCCTTATCAAACGCCACGACCACACCGTCGGGGTTAAAGGCATCGATCATCTTAAGAAACATGTTCAGAAAGCCAAAGATCGCGTTGGTGGGGCGACCGTCCGGCGCGTTCATGGTCGGCGGCACGGCGTGGAAGGCGCGATGCATGAGTGAGTTACCGTCGATAACGGCAAAAGTGCGGCGCTTGTCAGACATATTGAATACCTCGCTTTGGGCTGGGCACGGTTTGCTCACTCCAGTTTACACGCTCCCCGCCCCGCGACTACCGCACATCAGCCCCTGCCACCGTGAGCCCGCGCGTGATACGATGGCTCACGGTACATCAACCAGCACGATCGATCCGAAAGGAGCCTGCGTCATGGAGCGTCCCTGCGCATGGAAAAAGTACACGCCACAGCAGATCGAGGAGCTCGAGGAGCTTTGCCGCGGCTATAAGCAGTTTTTGAGTGAGAACAAGACCGAGCGCCTGTGCGTCAAGGCCGGCATCAAGATGGCCGAGGAGGCGGGCTACGTCGACCTGGAGACCGTGATCGCCGAGGGCCGCGCGCTCAAGGCCGGCGACAAGGTATACGCCGCCAACCACGGCAAGGACCTCATGCTCGTTAACCTGGGCTGCGCCCCGCTCGAGCAGGGCTTTAACATCCTGGGCGCCCACGTGGACTCGCCGCGCCTGGACCTTAAGCAGAACCCCGCCTTCGAGGCCGGCGACATGGCCTATCTCGACACGCACTACTATGGCGGCGTCAAGAGCTACCACTGGGTCGCTTCCCCGCTCGCACTCGTGGGCGTCATCTGCAAAAAGGACGGCACCACTGTCGACATCAACATCGGTGACAAGGCCGATGACCCGGTCTTTACCATCTCCGACCTGCTGATTCACCTCTCGAGCGAGCAGATGGCCAAGCCCGCCAAGGACGCCGTCGACGCCGAGATCCTCGACGTGATCGTGGGCGGCCGTCCCGTCAAGTTCGATGAGGACGACAAGGACGCCCCCAAGGAGCCCGTCAAGCAGATGTTCCTGGACATCCTCAAGGAGCAGTATGACGTCGAGGAGGAGGACTTCCTCTCCGCCGAGATCGAGGTCGTGCCCGCCGGCCCCGCCCGCGACATGGGCCTCGACCGCTCCATGATTTTGGGCTATGGTCACGACGACCGCGTCTGCGCTTACCCCTCCATGCTCGCCCAGATCAATGTGGCCAATGTCGAGCGCACGAGTATCACGCTCATCGTCGACAAAGAGGAGATCGGCTCCGTGGGCGCCACCGGCATGACGAGCCGCTTCTTCGAGAACACCGTCGCCGAGATCATGACGCTCGCCGGCGAGGACAGCCCGCTGGCTCTGCGCCGCGCGCTCGCCCACAGCCGCATGCTCTCCTCCGACGTGTCCGCCGGCTTCGACCCGGGCTATGCCGGCAAGTTCGAGACCAAAAACGCCGCCTTTATGGGTCGCGGCCTGTGCTTTAACAAGTACACGGGCAGCCGCGGCAAAGGCGGCTCCAACGACGCCGACGCCGAGTACGTGGCGCTTATCCGCGACATCATGGACGAGGCCGGCGTGGACTTCCAGACCTGCGAGCTCGGTCGCGTCAACGCTGGTGGCGGCGGCACCATCGCCTACATCATGGCCAAGTACGGCATGAACGTCATCGACTCCGGCGTTGCCGTCCTGTCCATGCACGCCCTGTGGGAGGTCGCCAACAAGGCCGATATCTACGAGGCCTATCGCGGCTACAAGGCCTTCATCGAGCGCGCCTAACCAACCCTTCATCAGTTGCGGTGAAATACAGACTAACCTGGCCCATAAACGGCCAAAACAGACCGTATTCCACCGCAACTTCCTTTTTGGCAGAGGAGAGTCCATGCTGCAGGTCGTCATTTCGCCCGCCAAGCAGATGCGCGCGGCCCAAGATGCTTTTGAAGTCCTGGGCATCCCACCCTTTGTGCGCGAGACGGCTCGCCTCCACCGCGCACTGCTAGATATCGAGCGGAATGAAGGCAGCGGCGGCCTGCAGGCGCTGTGGAACGTGAGTGACAAACTGCTGGGGCCTTGCCTCAACACCCTGCATGAGTTCGGGCCCATCCTGAAAAGCGGCGATCTCGACAATCCCGCACTCGCTCGCCACCTCTCCCCTGCCGTCATGTCCTATCGCGGCATTCAATACCAGAGCATGGCATCCGAGGTGATGGATTCAGCGCAGCTCGCATGGCTGCAAGACCATCTGTGGATCCTCTCCGGCCTCTACGGGTGCGTTCGTCCCTTCCATGCCGTCGAACCGTATCGGCTGGAAATGGGCGCGAAGCTCGCCGTTGACGATGCCCCAGACCTCTACGCGTTTTGGAGCGACAAGCTCGCGCGGGCTATCGCCCCGGCAGGCTCAAACACCACGATCGTCAACCTCGCCAGCGTAGAGTATGCCAAAGCCGTTCTGCCCCACCTCGCGGACGACGCCACGGCCGTCACATGCCTCTTTGGCGAGGGCATCCGCAACGGGAAGCCCATCCAACGGTCGACCGCCAGCAAAAAGGCGCGCGGCTCCATGGTGCGGTGGATGGCAGAAAACAAGCTCGAGGATGCAAGCGAACTCACCGCATTCAACATCGGCTATCGGCACATCCCCGAGCTTTCAGACAAAAACACCCTGGTTTTCATGAACGCGCAGGCACAATAGGCCCGCCGTTTCCAAACACCCCATTACTCCGCCAAGCCATCGGCCTTTGCAATCTCGCTCGTCGAGCCATCTTGGTAGGTAATCTTAACGTGCTCCACCTCGGATACCGCAGCGCCCGCCGGGGGCTCCAAGCGCCATTCCGTCAGCGCAATGTCCATGGTCGTGGGCACGTCCCCTTGATCTTTGAGCTTCACCGTCAGCGTTTTGAGCGTCGCATCAAACGTCACGCGTTCGATTTCTTCGCCCGGAATAGACCCGCCGCTCAGCTGCAGCTGCACAAACTCGTCGCGCGGATACCAATAGTCGCCCGGTGCGGCAACCGTGTTGCCACCAGAAACTTTCATGGTCATAATCGGCAGGCCCTCGTCGGCTTCAAACCCCCAGGTAGCGCCGCCAGGACCGCCGAACGTCCAAATACAAAAGGCAATCACCAGCACGGCAAGCACCGCAAAACCAATCGCAACCAACCCATGGTGCGCACGGCTTTCCTCGGCCGATACATCCCATTGCGTCTCTCGATATAGATGCTTGTCTTCCATGTTCGCCTCCCCACAGGCACGCTCGTTGGTCCAATCGTACCCATTCAGGCTATACTTGAGCCCATGACATAACGGGGAGCTTGCGGGACAAGACGGCAGGCTGAGATTGGGCGCGCCCGCCCTGACCCGCAAACCTGATATGGGTAATGCCAACGAAGGGAGCCGTGCCAATGAGCACACAGACCGAGCCCAAGCTCGTCACGCAAATCGACTTCGCCCGCGCCGGGCAGATCACACCGCAGATGAAGGAGGTCGCCGAGCGCGAGCATCGCGACCCCGAGTACATCCGCGAGCGCGTGGCCGACGGCCGCATCGCCATTCCCGCCAACATCGTGCACATCAAAAAAGGCATGCGCGCCTTTGGTGTCGGCGAGGGCCTGTCTACTAAGGTCAACGTCAACCTGGGCATCTCGGGCGATAAAGCCGATGCCGCCGAGGAATGGAAGAAGGTCAAGATCGCCGAGGACTTTGGCGCCGACGCCATCATGGACCTTTCCAACTCGGGCAAGACGCGCCAGTTCCGCCAGCAGCTCATCGACGAGACGCCGCTCATGGTGGGCACCGTCCCCATGTACGACGCCATCGGCTACATGGAAAAGCCGCTGGTCAAGCTTACCAAGGATGACCTGTTCGAGGTCGTGCGCGCGCACGCCGAGGACGGCGTGGACTTTATGACCATCCACTGCGGCATCAACAAGTCGGTCACCAAGACCTTTAAGGAGACCGGCCGCCTGATGAACATCGTGAGCCGTGGCGGCTCACTGCTGTTTGGCTGGATGGAGGTCACCGGCAACGAAAACCCCTTCTACGAGTACTTTGACGAGCTGCTCGAGATTTGCCACGAGTACGACGTGACGATTTCGCTCGGCGACTCCTGCCGCCCGGGCTGCCTCTACGACTCCAACGACGCCACCGAGACCGCTGAGATGATCGAGCTGGGCAAGCTGTGCAAGCGCGCTTGGGCCGCCGGCGTCCAGGTCATGGTCGAGGGCCCGGGTCACATGGCGCTCGACGAGATCGCCGCCAACATGAAACTGCAGAAGCGCCTGTGCCACAACGCCCCGTTCTATGTGCTCGGGCCGCTGGTGACCGATATCGGCGTGGGTTACGACCACATCACCGCCGCCATCGGCGGCGCTATCTCCGCCAGCTCCGGCGCCGACTTCCTGTGCTACGTGACGCCGGCCGAGCACTTGTGCCTGCCCAACGCCCAAGACGTGCTCGATGGCCTCATGGCCACCAAGATCGCCGCGCACGCCGCCGATATCGCCAAGAAGGTGCCGCACGCCCGCGACATGGACGACAAGATGGGCCAGGCACGCCGCAAGCTCGACTGGGACTCCATGTGGAAGTGCGCGCTCGACCCGGTCACCGGTAAGAAGCGCTACGAGGAGTCCCCCGCCGCCACCGAGGGCACCTGCACCATGTGTGGCAAGATGTGCGCCGTCCGCACCGTCAACAAGGTGTTCGAGGGTACGACGATCGATCTCGGCATGGAGGACTAACTCGTCACCGGAGCCATAATCAGTAACATGGTGTTCGTCAATTGTTGACGTGTGAACATTTGCTTACATTTGCGTAAAGATTGCATCGCCCGCCCGGGTTCGACATAGAGTCGGCCCGGGCATCTTTATAATGCTGGCTTAAAGACCCATTTGATTCCGACCGAACAAGGGAGCAAACATGGATCGCAGTAAGGTACCTGCCGTTCTATCCATCGCAGGATCCGATTCCAGCGGTGGCGCCGGCATTCAGGCCGACATCAAGACCATCACGGCGCACCGCCTGTATGCCGAGACGGCCATCACCGCCATCACCGCACAGAACACCCTGGGCGTCACCGCCGTGCAGAACATCTCCCCGGATATTGTCGCGGCGCAGATCGATGCCGTTTTTGACGATATCCGCCCCAACGCCGTCAAGATTGGCATGGTTTCCTCTGCCGAGATTATCGAGGTTATCGCCGACCGCCTGAGCGCCTGGAACGCGACAAACGTGGTCGTCGACCCCGTCATGGTAGCCACCTCGGGCGCACGGCTGATTGCCGAAGATGCCGCCGAGGCGCTCACCCGCCGCCTGTTCCCACTAGCAACCGTCATCACGCCCAATATTCCCGAGGCCATGGCCCTGCTTGACTACGAGGTCGACTCCGAGCGCACACAGCAAAATGCTGCCATGCTCCTCACCCGCCGCTTTGGTTGCGCATCCCTCGTTAAGGGTGGGCATCTTGTCAACGAGGCCAACGATGTATTGGCCGAACCCGCGCCACTCGATGACGAGGGCAACCATCTGGGCGATCCGCTCACCACGTGGTTCCGCCACAAGCGCATCGAGACCGACAACACACACGGCACCGGCTGCACGCTTTCGTCCGCCATCGCCTGCGCGCTGGCCCAGGGCATGGATCTTGCCGATGCCGTCAATGCGGGCAAGGCATACCTGACAGGCGCTCTGGCCGCCGGCCTGAACATGGGCAAAGGCTCCGGCCCTGTCAACCACATGTGGCAGTATTAAGATTCGCAGCCCAAGCCACCGCAAAGGGGACAAGCACCTTTACGGTGGTTCCTGCATATATCTCAATCTGTAACAGTTAGAGCCCATTTTTCGACCCACCTGTTACAGATTGAGACATTCAAATTCCGCTGAGAAGAAAATCTCGATCTGTAACAGTAACTCGGCAAAATCGACCCTAGATGTTACAGATCGAGACAAACGACCGATATCGGCCTAAATAATCTTAATCTGTAACATCTAGCCCGTTTTCGGCCTTACAACTGTCACAGATCGAGACAAAGCAACGAAACAAGCCACCACAAGGGGAACTTCTGTGGTGGTTTGGGGTCGCGCTACTCTCCGAGCATCTCTTGGAGCTTGGCCGCCACGGCGTGACCCAGGCTCTCATGGCTTTCGGGCATCATATGCAGATAGTCGATATCGCCCGGCTCGGCAAAGTCGGCTGCATTCAAAAAGTCGCAGCCAAACTGCTCAGCCACATGCGCGTAGTACTCACCAA
>URBA01000081.1 GCA_900545905.1 uncultured Collinsella sp. | reverse complement strand
ACAGGTTCGTTTGTTTGGCTTGTCCGCAGGCGTTGCGTACGTAAAGACGTCGCCGTCGTGTCCAACGCGATTCAAATAGAGCGTGCCTTCGGTCTCCGATGAGTCGGGGCTCACCGTGCGCTCCCACCAGCAGGTGTCCTTGCCCTTCCACTGGCGGACCATCGTCTCGTTCGTGGAATACGGGCTCACCTTGAGCTCGCGGAAGAGCTGATACTCCTTGCCCTCGCCGTTGTAGATGTCTGCCAGGTAGTGATAGTCCTTGGCAAACGAATCGGGCGGTTGCGTACCGCACAGCTCGACCATGGCGGGCAGCCAAAGGGTTGCGGGCAACTCGCTCAGACACGATGCACTGTTGGCGGCGCCCACATTGTTCGAGACCTTCTTGACCCCTTTAATGAGTGCGCGCAACTCGTTGGGCAGCAGCTTAAGGCCGTCGCCGTTGAGCCATTCCCGCAGCTCGCAATCTGCCCAGCCGGCGCTCGGCGGTTCAGCCGCAGCGTTGCGCTCGGCAATACCCGCATCGAACATAAACGTCAGTCCGGCCTTGCCCGTCCCGTCCAGAAGTTCATCGTGGCGGATGCCCACAAGCTGCGCGCCAACCTGCAGCCCGTTGGTGAGCGTGACACGCTTGGTACACGGATAGGGGATACGCCCATCGGCATCGAGCAGGTGATAGCGCTTGGCAATCTCGCGTGCCTCGCTACGGGTCTCGGCGGCCTTAATCTTGAGCGAAATCTCCTGCAGCTGGTCCCAAGTGTAGTCGTCAAGCGAACCGCGGATGCCGTCCAGGTAGTCGGGGATGCCAAAGCCATGGGTCGCCGCCCCAACGACGCTGAGCCCCGCAACGGCTGCAACGACGCCACCGATAATAAACCGGCGGCGGGTCATGGCATCGTGCCGGGCCTGCTCCAGAATCTCTCGCGCGCGCTCGCCGGCGACGTCGACCTTAAGGTGCGTACCGGAGTCGATGTCGATTGCGGCGTCACTGCCCGCGCCCTCGCGGCCTTCGGATTCGGCGTCGGTGAGGTATGCCGAGAGCACCTCGAGCATCTGCTGCTCGGTGGGACGATCGCACTGCTCGACTGAGAGACCCTTCATGATGATCTGGACGAGCGCCTCATCGCCCTCGCAGCGCGGCTCGAGCGGTGCCGGCTTGGTCTTGGTCTTTACGAGATAGAACGAGCCGGTTGCAGCGGCGTCCGTCGACTCAAAGTCAAACGGTTTGCGACCGCTGTAGAGCTGGTACAGAATGCTCGAAAGCGCATAGACGTCGATTGCCGGCGAACGGCGAAGGGCCGCGATGCCTTCGATATCCTGTGTGAGCATCTCGGGCGCGGCATATGCGGGCGTGGCAAAGCGCCAGATGTCGGCGCGCCGGGTGATCGTGTCGTCGCCGAGAGCCATGGTCGCGGAGCCCATGTCGATGAGGCAGGGGTCAAAGGAACAATCAGCAATCTGCTGCTCGAGCGTTCGGCTGGTGGTGCGGAACATGATATTGGCAGGCGACAGGTCGCGATGGATGACCGGATTCACGAGGCCTTGGGTCATCAAGAGCGCACGAAGCACGGCGTTTCCGACGGCGGCGACCATCTGGGTGGTCAGCCCGCCCGAGGCGTCGTGCGGAAGCAAGGGCAGCGCCTGCTTGAGCGAGGTGCCCTCGACCCACTCCATGAGGATGAGTGGGTCATCCTCGCACGATCCGTAGCCATAGACGCGCGGAAATCCGCGCAGGTGCGAGACGGTACACAGATGACGATACTCCTCGAACAGCGCGGCGGTGTTGGCCAGGTGAGCGGCCGCTTGCTCGGCGGAGCGGTCGGGGGCTTGGCCGGAAAGGATGGCGTTGTCCTTGAGTAGCTTGACGGCAAAGACCTCGCCGCTCGTGTTGGTCGCGCGCAGCACGTGCCCGATGTTGCCGTTGTTGCGGTGGGCCGTCTGGAGAATAAGCGTCATAAACCGACGCTTGGCGTCGTCCTCGGCGCTGGGGTCGACCGCCACGGCGGTGTCGAACGTGTCAAGACGGATGAGTTTGTCGCCATAGGCGCTATCGGTAGTATCCATGGCGTTCCTTTGTCTAGCATGGGTTGCCGCGCGTATACGTGGGCAGTGTGGATATCGGTAAAGTACCATGATAGCCACACTGCCCACGTATACCGCTGAGTATTGTCGTTTACGACGCAGAAGGTAGAAGACGAAAGACGGACGGCGACCGTCTTTCGATCGCCGTCCGCGCTAGTCCACAATGACAAGGAATGTCGTGTAGAGACCCAGATGGAGCCTGTCGCTGTTTTCGATTTCCACTGGGGGATAGATCTTGCCGGGCTCGCGTTGGTCGCGCGGCGGCTCAATCACAATATCGCCGTCGCCCGCGCCCGATTCGAGCACTGTGCCGTTGGTCGACCCAAGGCCCTGGGCGTACCAGCGTCCACCTTCGAGCCAAATGCGGAGATGCTCGCGCGATGCATCAGCGCCTACATCGGTGATGCTGGGCGAAGTTTTGGGCAAGGACCCAATTACCGTGCCGCGCGGATCGCGTGTGAGGGGATGGATTTGCATGTCGGCGCAGTTGTCGGCATGGGTTCTGAGCAGACCGAGGTTGGGGGCGACAGTGCGCGGCTGCTCCAGGCTGCTCATAAAGCCACGTCCGACGGTAGTTTCGGTGGTGCCAAAGTGCCCGCCTGTCTTGCTGTCGCAAAAGCGCTCGACGGTGGCCACGCCTTGGATGGGGTCGGCGAGCGCCCCCGTTGCCACAAAGAGCATAAGGTAAAGCGTACTCTTCTCGCGCACGGCATTGCCGTCAAAGTTGTCGATGTGATTGAGGGCATTTGCATATAGGCGGCTGTCCAACTTGTAGCTAGCGAGAGCCGACATCATTTCGTTGGCGGCCGGGCCGCGATAGTGCTCGGCGATTGCCTGATAGGCGGACTCGCCGCCGCCGAGCTTGCTGCAGATTGCCGCGGAAAGATTGAGCGTGGTGACGGCAAAGTCGCTGTAGATTGCGGGCGCGCACTGGTCAGGCTCGCGATGGACGATGTAACGGGTGAGATACGAGCGGTTGGAAGAGCATTTCTCGAGCAGGGTACTGCCGAGATAAGAGTTTCCATTGATGAGCATTCGGGCGATCTCGAGATGTTTAAGACCGCCGAACGAGCGAATATCGTTATAGAGGACCGAGCAAGGCGTCTCTGCTGCCACGGATACCTCCTTTGATTGCTTCCTAGCCAATATGGCGATAGGAATTAATGGCCCCGGTGGGCGACGTATTAAATGGCTGCGCAATATGTAGCGTAACCAAAGCAACATTATAGGCCACATGTTCGAAATTGCAGGAAGACCGAGAGATTTGGTTTGGACTGGACGGAAATCCCCCTCTGTCTTGATCTATAACAATAAGGACCGATTTTACTCGGTAACTGTTACAGATTGAGACGTTTGTGAACCGTGTCGACCGTTTGTCTCGATCTGTAACACGTAGAGGAAGATTTGCCCCGTAACTGTTACAGATTGAGACAATCAGCCGGGCCCGCCTCGTCCGCCTCGTCATCTGTGGTTTACGTGGGGGCATGCGATGCACGGGTATACTAACCAGCGGCGAATCTGCTCCATCGCTTAGAGCTGCTGCGTCTGGACGGCGCGTGATAGGGCTGCCAAAGCGATCGCCAGCGTGCTGAGCAACGTCCTCTCTGTGCGCACCCGTTTTTGTATGTATTAGCGCACTACCAAGCACGCCCGCGCGGCCGCATGCCGTGCCCATTGCGCGTGCAGATAAGGAACAACAACATATGCGTAATTCTGTATCCGACGTCACCGACGCCGAGATTCTGGACGAGGCCCGCGAGGCCATGACCCAGGCTGCCTTCGATGCCGCCGATGAGGCCAATGCTGCCCAGGCCGTCGAGTCCGCTACCGAGAGCCTGCCCGCCTTTGACGAGCTGGGACTTTCGGACGAGATGCTCCGTGCCATCGAGAACCTGGGCTACACGGTGCCGACGCCCGTGCAGGCCGGCTCGATCCCTGTGGTGCTCGAAGGCCGCGACCTGCTTGCCGCCGCTCAGACCGGCACCGGCAAGACGGCCGCCTTTTTGCTGCCGACCATGAACAATCTGGAGCACATTGCTCCGCCCAAACCCGTGCGTGAGCGCGGCGGCCGCAACCGCCGTCGCGGTGCCAAGAAGCCCGAGGGCAACGGCCGTGGCCCCGTGATGCTCGTCATCACCCCCACGCGCGAGCTTGCCCAGCAGATCGACGAGGTTGCGAGCAAGATCGCCGACGTCACCGGCCATGTCGCCGTGACCGTCGTGGGCGGCGTGAGCTACAAGCCGCAGACTGCTGCCCTCAAGTACGGCTGCGACATCCTGGTCGCCACGCCGGGCCGTCTGGTCGATCTGATTGAGCAGGGTGCCTGCCACCTGGACGAGGTCAAGGTGCTGGTGCTCGACGAGGCCGATCGCATGCTCGACATGGGCTTTTTGCCCGCCGTCCGCCGCATTGTGCGCGAGACGCCGGCCGATCGCCAGACGTTGCTGTTCTCGGCGACCCTCGACGAGGAGGCCGTGGGCGAGATCACCGACCTGGTGAGCGACCCGGCCCGCGTGGAGATCGCGCCGGCCACGTCGACCGCCGACACCGTCGATCAGTTTGTGTTCCCGGTGTCCATCGAGGCAAAGAACAACCTGCTGCCTGAGTTCCTCAAAAAGGAGGGCCCGGAGCGCACCATCGTCTTTATGCGCACCAAGCACCGTGCCGATAGCTGCTGCCGTCGTCTGGAGCGCAAGGGCATCAAGGCCGCCGCGATTCACGGCAACCGCAGCCAGGCCCAGCGCGAGCGTGCCCTTTCGGCCTTCCGCGACGGCACCGTCGACGTGCTGGTGGCAACCGACGTGCTTGCCCGCGGCATCGACATTAGCGACGTGCGCTACGTCGTGAACTTTGACGTGCCGGCCGAGCCGACCGACTATATCCACCGCATTGGCCGTACGGGCCGCGCCGGCGAGCTGGGGTGGGCCATCACGTTTGTGACCGAGCAGGACGTCGATGAGTTCTACGAGATCGAGAAGCTCATGGACAAGACGGCCGATATTTACGAAGCCGGCGACCTGCATGTGGGTCCCAACCCGCCTGCGGTTGATCCCGAGCGCGACCCTGCGGCCTTTAAGGTGAAGAAGAAGACTAAGCGCGGCAAGTCCAAGAGCAAGAAGAAGCTTGAGCAGGCGCGTCGCGACGGCAAGCGCAACGGCGACGATTACGGCGATGTTGCCGGTCGTTCCAACCGCGGTCGCGACGAGCGCCGCGGCGACGGCGAGCGTCCGAGCCGTCCCAAGCGCGGCGGCAAGACCCGCGTGCGCGAGGGCGTTCAGGCTCGCGTGGACGAGGCTGTGGAGAGCGTGGCCCGCGAGGTGGCTGCCGAGGAGCGCGGCGGTGCTGGTGCCGCTGAGCAGCCTGCGCGCGGCAACCGTGCCGAGCGCCGTGCCAAGCAGTTCCAGGGCGAGGCACATCGCCGTCGCCGCGAGGACGAGGATCGCGGCGGTCGTCGCCGTGTCGAGCGCGAGGACGAGGGTCGTGGCTCGCGTGGCGGCAAACGCGGCGCGGGCAACCGCCGCCGTTCCGGCCGCGATGACGAGCGCGGTGGCCGTGATGAGCGTCGCGGCGGCGAGGGCCGTAGTGAGCGCGGTGGCCGCGGCACTGAGCGTCGTGAAGGCGCCCGCGGCAATGGTGGCCGCAGCGGCGTTGGCCGCTCTAACGAGTCGCGCGATCGTCGCGACCCGCGTGCCAGTCGCGACCGTCGCGATGACTGGCGCAACTACGACGATACCCGCGAGGAGCGTCGTGGCGGCTACCGTGGTGGTCGCGGCGGCAACCAGGCCGGTTCCCGTGGCGGTCGTGCCGGCGGTCGCGATAACCGTGGCAGCTATGGCAACAGCCGTGGCGGCAAGCGCGGCGGCAGCTCCCGTCGCCCCGGTGACGGCGGCGGCAAGCGCAAGTAACATACGCGTCGCGCGGTAAGGCGAGACGAGTTTGGGCCCCGAGCAGACTATGCTCGGGGCCCTTTTGTTTATCGTAACCACCGCTAGTCCAAATTTGATTGCCTCGGGAATGCAGCAGAGCGAGGAGCGTCCCCGGGTGCCGGCAGAAAAGGAACGTCCCTAAGTGCCGCATTGTGGGTAACGCGTTTATCGAATATGGCATTTATCTGCGGTAATGTTCTATTTCACCGCTGAGGGTGACATTTTATACCGCCTGCCGAACCGTATGGAGACCTCACAACTTTTTAGGTCAGTGTTGTGCGTGTAGCAATTTCGCCCGGCCTCGCCTCCGGGCTGCCATGTGAGAGGGGATCTTATGGCTCGACTGCATGTAATGGAACGCAGCCACGCTCAGGCCGTCATGGACGACCTGCACGATGCGCTCGGACGTCGTCTGGCGGTGAGCTCGCTCGCTCCGTGTCCCGTCGAGTTTACGGCGGCGCTCGTCAACCTGTGCTCCACCCAGAGCTGCGGCAAGTGCACGCCCTGCCGTGTGGGCCTGAGCGCGCTGAGCGACCTGCTTGCCGATGTGCTCGAAGGGCGCGCCGATGAGTCCACGCTCAACCTGATTGAGCGCACGGCCCGCACCATCTACCTTTCGAGCGACTGCGCCATCGGCTACGAGGCCGGCGCCATGGCACTCACGGCCATTCGCGGCTTTCGCGACGATTTTGAGCACCACATCCTGTCTCTTATACACATCTCCGAGCC
>URBA01000080.1 GCA_900545905.1 uncultured Collinsella sp. | reverse complement strand
CAAAGGCACCGGGGATGGAGCCGATGCCGCCGAAAACGGCAGCGTCGAAGGCCTTGATGCCAGGCATGGCGCCCGTGGTGGGCTGCAGGACCGGCGAGTAGGAGCACAGGAGCACGCCGGCGATGGCAGCGAGGGCGGAGCCGATGGCGAACGTCATCGAGATGGTGCGGTTGACGTTGATGCCCATGAGCTGAGCGGCGGCCTTGTCCTCGGACACGGCGCGCATGGCCTTGCCCATCTTGGTCTTACCTGTAAAGAACATCAGGCCGGCCATGATAACCAGGCAGGCGACGATGGTGACGAGCGAGACGGCGCTTACGTTAAACTTGGCCAAGAACTCCGGCACCGGGAAGGTGACGAGCGAAGTGAAGTTCTTGGGCGTGGCGCCCCACAGAAGCTGCGCGGCGTTCTGCAGGAAGTAAGACACGCCGATAGCCGTGATCAGAACGGCCAGCGGGCCCGCCTGACGCAGCGGCTTGTATGCCAGACCCTCGATGAGAACACCGAGAACGGTACAGACCACACAAGAGAGAACTACAGATGCCCAGCCCGGGAGGCCGAGATACGACGTGGCACAGAACGAGACATAGGCACCGACCATGATGACATCGCCGTGAGCGAAGTTGAGCATCTTGGCGATACCGTAGACCATGGTGTAGCCCAACGCGATGATGGCGTAGACGCTGCCCATGGACAGGCCGTTGACCAGGTATTGGATAAAGACCGTCATGTTCCACATCCCCCTTTCGAATAGGTTTCCAGTTAATGTATGAAACAGGGACGTTACACTGTCCCTAGATACCAAGCAAGCAGGGAAGGCCAAAACCTCCCCTGCTTGGGATCAAAACCGCTCTATGTAAGGCGGCCAATTAGGCCTGTACGTACTTGCCGTCGGTGATGACGTACGCCGTGGGCTCCTTCTGGACCTGGCCCTTATCGTTCCAGGTGAGCTTGCCGGTCAGACCGTCAACGGTAATCTTGAGCATAGCCTTGGACAGCTTCTCGGCGACCTCGGTCGGATCGGCGTCGACACCAAGACCGGCCTCCTTGACGGCCTCGGCCACCGCGTGCACGCCGTCGTAGGCGTCGGCGGCAAACTGGTCGGGGGTATCGCCGTACTTATCCTTGTAAGCGTTGACGAAGTCGGCGTTCTTCTCGTCGTCGGCGGAGAACGGGGTCATGAGCAGCAGACCCTCGGCAAGAGAGGTATCGAAGCCCTCAACGCCCAAGATGCCGTCCATGCCGTCGCAGCCCATCATCTTGACGTCGTAGCCCATGTCCTTGGCGTTCTTGAGCAGGACGGACGCCGGCGTGTAGTAGATCGGCGCAAAGATCATGGTGGCGCCGGCCTGCTTGGCCTTGGTCAGCTGGTTGGTAAAGCTCGTGGCGGAGTCGTCCTTAAAGGTCTCCTCGTCAACAATCTCGAGCTTGGACTCAGCGGCCTGGGCCTTAAAGGAATCTGCGATGCCCGAAGAATAGGCGTCGCCGGAGTTATAGAACAGCACGAACTTCTCGTCCGCATACTTCTGCGCCAGGAACTTGGCAGCGTTGACACCCTGGTTGGGGTCGGTGAAGCAAACCTGGAAGACGCAATCCTTGCCGTCGGTGACGTCCTCGGAGGACGCGGACGGGGTGATCATGAACGTCTTGGGGTCGTTACCACACTCTGCGGCAACGGCAACCGACGCACCCGTGGTAGTCGGGCCGACGAGGGCCTGCATGCCCCAGTCGAGCAGGGTGTTGAAGGCGTTGACGGCCTTCTCGCCGTCGGCCTGGTCATCCTCGGCCTTGCTGGCAAGCGGCAGCTCCTTGGTCGAAAAATCCTTGCAGCCAAGCTCGACACCCTGGGTAACGGACTTGCCGTAGGACGCGTTGGCGCCGGTCAGCGGGCCGATGGTGCCGATCTTAAACGAAGCGTCGCTCGAAGCGGAACCGCTGTCGCCGCCGTTGGAGGAGCAGCCAGCTAGAATGGACATCGCCCCCAGACCTGCTGCGCTCGCGATAACGCTCCTGCGATTCATAACAGGGTTCAATGACTTACCGGTGAGGCTCGACATGCGGCTCTCCTCTCAAATCTCGTCGGGTTTCGGTTACCCGACAGGCCATCCTTCGCCGTGTTCGGCGTTCGCAAAATACTAGACGCTTTAGTTAAGGAAAGTGGCGATTATTTCAGCTTTTCTTTGGATTTGTTCATTTATCCATAATTCTGCGTATTTCTATTACTTTATGCAGTAATGCCACTTTATTGTGTGAAAGTAATGTTTCCGTTCTGTTACAGGCGTCCCTGCCCTGAATAAAACGGCCTCACTGGTCGCGCTTTATGCGCACTTAGGCGGCGATGTACTTGCCGTCCTGGATCACATAGGCTGTGGCGGGCTTTTCGACCTGGCCCTCGTCATTCCACGTCAGCTCGCCCGTCAGGCCCTCGATCTTGATCTTGCGCATGGCCTTGGCAAGGTCGCCGGCAATGTCGGCACCGTCGGCCGAAATGTCAATCCCTGCCCTATCGATAGCCTCGACGATTGCGTGGACGCAATCGTAAGCGTCGGCGGCAAACTGGTTGGGCGTCTCGTCGTAGGCATCCTTATAGGCCTTGACGAAGTCGGCATTCTTCTCATCGTCAGCCGAAAACGGGGTCATGAGCAGTACGCCCTCGGCAAGAGAGGTATCGAAGCCTTCCACAGAGAGCAGGCCGTCCATGCCGTCGGTACCCATGAGGGTCATGTCGTAGCCCATGTCCTTGGCGTTCTTGAGCAGGACGGACGCCGGCGTGTAGTAGATCGGGGCAAAGATAAGTGTGGCGCCGGCCTCCTTGGCCTTGGTGAGCTGGTTGGTAAAGCTCGTGGCGGAATCGTCCTTAAAGGTCTCGGTATCGACGATGTCGAGCTTGGACTCCTTGGCCTGCTCGGCAAAGGCGTCGGCAACGCCCGAGCTATACGTATCGCCGGAGTTGTAGAACAGGGCGATCTTGGCATCCGCGTACTTCTCGGCCAAGAACTTCGCGGCGCTGGCACCCATGGTGGGATCGGTGAAGCAAACCTGAAAGACCGTGGTCTTATCCTTGGTGACGTCGAGCGACGAGGCCGAAGGCGTGACCATGAGCATATCGTCGGCGATCTCGCCCGAGACGGCGACGGAGGCACCAGTCGTGACGGGGCCGACGAGCGCCTGCATGCCCCAGTCGCACAGGGTATTGAAGGCGTTGATGGCCTTCTCGCCGTCGGCGACGTCATCCTCGGACTTAAGCGAGAGTTTGAGGTCCTTGGTCGAGAAATCCTCGGCGGCAAGCTTGGCGCCCTTCTCGGCCGAGACGCCATAGGTTGCCGCAGCGCCGGTCAGAGGTCCGATAACGCCGATCTTGAAGGTCTTGCCGTCATCGGCGGAGCCGCCGTCCGAGCCACCCGACGAGCAACCAGCGAGTGCGGCGGTGCTGCCGAGCGCCGCGGCGCCGGCGAGAAAGTTCCTACGGCTGAGCGTGCTGTTGATGTTGAACATGGTGTCCCCCTTTTCGCTGGCCGCGGTGCGGCCGTCTTGCGGTACAGGGCAAACCTTATGGTGCAAACGTTGACATTTTGTTACGGAAGTTCGTTTGTAGCGAGCGTGTTTCCAATGTTTCCGCAGCGTTTCGGGGGTGCCGTTTTGTGCGACTCCTGTTGCCTGGCGAGCACGCGCCCTCGGTTCACGCTAGAATGCACTCAACCTTTAAGCGGTTAATCCATCCATAAGATGCACGAAGGAGCTATCTATGAGCGAACCCCTGCGCACCGTGAACGTCGGTCTGATCGGTCTGGGAACCGTCGGCGGCGGCGTGGCCCGTCTGATCAAGAGCCACCACGATGAGTACCTGGCAGCCTACGGCATCGACCTTAAGCTGACCCGCGCCTGCGCGCTTGCCTGGGAACAGGCCGAAGCCGCCGGTATTGAGCGTGAGGCCTTTACGAGCGACTGGCACGATGTCGTCACCGACCCCGCCGTCGACATCGTCGTCGAGCTCATCGGCGGCGAGCACCCCGCGACCGAGATCTTCACCACCGCCTTCGAGCACGGCAAGCACGTCGTCTCTGCCAACAAGGCCCTGCTGGGCCGTCACGTCGAGACGCTTGCCGAGAAGGCGCGCGCGTGCGGCGTGCAGATTAAGTGCGAGGCCAGCTGCGGCGGTGGCATCCCCATTGTCAGCACGCTCGAGCACGACCTGGTGGGCAACAAGATCCTGACCATCGCCGGTATTCTCAACGGCACCACCAACTACATCCTGTCGCGCATGGACGCCGAGGGTGCCGATTACGCCGACGTGCTCGCCGACGCGCAGGCCAAGGGCTATGCCGAGGCCGACCCGTCCGCCGACGTCGACGGCTTCGATGCCGCCAGCAAGACGGCGATCCTCGCCTCCATCGGCTTTGGCACCCGTGTGACCACCGACGACGTATACCAGCAGGGCATCCGTACCATCGGCGCCGAGGACATCGCCCAGGCACGCGAACTCGGCTACACCATTAAGCTGCTCGGCATCGCCCGCAACACCGACGCCGGCGTCGACGTCCGCGTGCATCCCACGCTGATCCCCGCCGACCACATGCTTGCCAAGGTCAACGGCGCCATGAACGCTGTCTACGTGGTAGGCGACGCCGTGGGCGAGACCATGTTCTACGGTGCCGGCGCAGGCTCCTTCCCCACCGCAAGCGCCGTCGTGGGCGATATCCTGTCGCTCTCCGAGCAGATCAGCCGCGGCGTGGCTCCGCTGCCCGAGATTGAGCCCTATGGTCACAACCTCGCCTTTAAGCCCATGGACGAGCTCCAGACCAAGTACTATGTGCGCCTGAAGGTCGCCGACCGCGTGGGCGCCCTGTCCGAGACGGTCGACATCTTTGCCAAGCACAACATCTCGATCTCGCTCATCAACCAGGTCGAGGACGGCAAGCCGGGCGTCAGCGATGCCTGCTCGGTCATCTTCCTGACGCACCGCGCGCTCGAGAAGGACGTCCAGGCTGCCGCCGCCGAGCTTGCCAGCGTCGACTGCGTGGCCGAGGTCGCCAACGTCCTGCGTATCGAGGACGTCGAGGCCTGGACCGAAGGTGTTATGGCCAACTAATCCAACGCTTGCCTAGCAATACACGCTTTGAGGGCTCCCGTCCGATGTGGGACGGGAGCCCTTTTGTCTCCTGCCCCAAGCACAACGGCAGAGTACATTTTCGCGAACCGCTCATCGGTAACGCGGGCTACCGTTCACCGATATGCAGACGCGACCGATTCCGGCTACCGCTACGCTGTGCTGCGAATGTCCGCCCGCGATGAGAGGAAGCACCATGTTGCTCGAGGGCAAGAAAGCAATCATCACCGGAGGCACGCGCGGTATCGGCTATGCCATCGCCTGTCGCTTTATCGAGGAGGGCGCCGCCGTCACGGTCTTTGGCTCGCGTCAGGAGACTGCCGACGCCGCCGTTGAAAAGCTGGCCGCAGCCTATCCCGAGGCCAAGGTCTGGGGCCGCACCTGCGACCTCACCTCGCTCGAGGCCGTAACCGAGGCCTTTACCGAGGCAGCCGCCGACATGGGTGGCCTGGACACGGTCGTTAACAACGCCGGCATCTCCCAGCGCTCGCCGCTTCTGGAGTACACGGCCGAAGAGTTCGCCAAGGTCATGGACCTCAACGTCGTCGCCGTCTTTAACGGCCACCAAGCCGCTGCCAAGATTATGGCCGAGGCAGGCCACGGCGGCACCATCACCACCACGAGCTCGATGGTCGCCAAGTACGGTCAGCCCTCCGGCGTTGGCTATCCCACGTCCAAGTTCGCCGTCAACGGTATGGTCCAGTCGCTCTCGCGCGAGCTCGCCCCCATGGGTATTCGCGTCAATGCCGTCGCACCCGGCGTAACCAAAACCGATATGGTCGCCAACCTGCCCGAAGAGGTTATTAAGCCCATCGTCGCCACCATTCCGCTGGGTCGCATGGGCGAGCCCGAGGATGTCGCCAACGCCTTTGTTTTCCTGGCGAGCGACATGTCCTCCTACATCACGGGCGCCGTGCTCCCCGTCGACGGAGCCGCCCGCTCTTAAGGGACCACAAGCCTCAGCTCCCAGCCTCAACATAGTCCAACAAAGAAGGCGCGCCGTCTGCATCAACTGCAGGCAGCGCGCCTTCTTCTGTTTGAAAGGGAAGCTGTGTCCCGGAATTCCGACTCAGACCGGGACGCAGCTTCCCTCAGGGCCATGTTTCGGAAAGAGTGCCCCGTTTTGAACGCCGATTCTGGGATACCGTTTCCGCAACGGGTCTCTCGCGGAAACTGCATCCCACTCTGAGCGCCCATTCCGGGACACAGTTTCCCAACGGCCCCCGTTTCGGAAACCACATCCCGTTCCGAGCCTTCAAAGCAGGACGCGGCTTCCCCGAGAGAGTATCGACTACTTGCCGTCGTCGTCCTCGGCTTCTTCTCTTGCATAGAGCTCCAGCATGCGGCGGCGGTATTCGCGCACGGCGAGCTTGGCGCGCTCCAGGCGGCGACGCTCGCGCGGAGTCAGCTCGGACGGGTCGACCTCGTCTCCATAGGTCTTATCGGCAAGAAGATGTGCCGCGTCCACAATACGGGCATCGATATGGCCGCTCGCCGCCTCGGCGGAAAGACGCTCGGCAATCGTATCGAGCGTAGGCAAGCCCTCGAATACGCGACCATGGCCATGCGAAGTCAGCAGCTCGTGCTCACGTGCGAGCAGGCTCGCCAAATCGTGATGGGCGCGCAGGATGTCGAGCGCATCGGATGGATGCTCGGCAACTTCTGCCACGGCGGCGACCGGCGCGGCGTCGACCACGCGGTAGAAGAGCTGCGCGAGCAACGGCATCAAGAACACCGTGATGGCACCGGCGGCAACCATGACC
>URBA01000079.1 GCA_900545905.1 uncultured Collinsella sp. | reverse complement strand
ATGGGTAATTCTACCTACCAAAAAGGGACAGGTTTATTTTGGTAGGTTTTATCTGGGAAAACGTCGGTTATTGCTGCTGAGACGGCGTTTCGCGGACGGCGTGGCCGCTCGCGGCGGTCGTTATAATGGCGGCAACGCGACATATATATAAGTAAGGAGATCGCGTATGAACGATTATTCGTTTTTCGCGCCGACCATGACTTAAAACCACCACAAAGGGGACGGGCGCCTTTGTGGTGGTTCTTGCAGATGTGGTGGCCTGTCTCGCTGCTTTGTCTCAATCTGTAACAGTTAGACGAGGAAATGGGTTCTACCTGTTACAGATCGAGATTTTCTTTTCAGGGGAATTCGAATGTCTCGATCTGTAACATCTGGACGGACAAAAGGTCTCTATCTGTTACAGATTGAGACAAACAACAGGGGCAAAGACGGTTTGTCTCAATCTGTAACAATTGGGCGAGGATTTGTCCTCTAGATGTTACAGATCGAGATAATCGCGTCGCGAAAATATAAACCTCCGCAGGGGTGCTTCCCTTGCGGAGGTTTTTTACTCGTTGAGTAGCCTTACGGCCTCGGCGGCCATGTTCTCGACCGTCATGCCGTTCTGAGCGAGCAACTCGTTGGGGTCGTAGCGGTCGGGGAAGCCCTTGGCGATGCCGAAGGTGTGCGTGCGCAACGGCGTGCATGCTAGATAACATGCCACGCGCTCACCCCAGCCGCCGTCCAAGATGCCGTCCTCGAGGGTGACGACAACGCGATGCTCGGCGGCAAGGCTGTCGAGGAACTCGCGGTCAAGCTCGGTTGCAAAGCGAGGGTTGACGAGCGTGGCCTCGATACCGTATTCGGCTGCCAAGCGGTTTGCCACACGCTCGCCCAGCTCAAAGAAATCGCCGAGCGCGAGCACGGCCACGTCGCGGCCTTGGCGCACCACGTTGTAGCGCGCGACACCGTAATCGGCGTCCTCGGCAGGCGCCAAGTCGGGGCGGCTTACCAGGCCAATGCCGGGCACGCGAATCGCCACAGGATGCTCGCGATGGTCGAGCGACCAGCTCAGCATGGACAGATATTCCTCCATGCAGGCCGGCGCCAAGTAGTGCATGTTGGGAAGACCGCCCAGCATGGAAATATCAAAGAACGAGAGATGCGTCTCGGATGTGGTGCCAAAGATCGACGCGCCAAATACCAGGATGGTTGCGGGGGCGTCGTTGAGGCACAGGTCGTGCCACAGCTCGTCGTAGGCGCGCTGCAAAAACGTGCCGTACACACCAAAGACTGGCTTGGCGCCCGAGCGTGCAAGCGCGGTGGCAAAGGTCACGGCGTGCTCCTCGGCAATGCCCACGTCGACAAACTGCTTGCCTGCCGCGGCGCGAAGCTCGGGTGTAAAGCCCATGATGTAGGGCGTTGCGGCCGTGATGCCCACAACCTGCGGATCGCGCTCTATGGCAGCGCTCAGGGCCTCGCCCGTAATGTCAGCATAGGTGCGCGGCGCAGGCTCGCTCGGATGGCCCGGGCAGAGCTTGCGCCCAGTCGCCATGTCAAACGGACCCACGTGGTGCCAGCGCTCGGGGTCGCTCTGGGCCGGCTCAAAGCCCTTACCCTTGGCGGTGGAGACGTGCAGCACGATGGGATGATCGATATTGCGCAGTTCCTGCAGCGCGTCGACCAGGGCCAACACATCGTTACCGGCGTCCAGATAGCGGTAGTCGAGCCCCATCGCGCGGAAAACGTTGCGCTCACAGGTGCCGTTGCTGGCGCGCAGCTCGGCCAGATTGCGATACAGGCCGCCATGGTTCTCGGCAATGGACTGGTCGTTGTCATTGACGACGATGATCAAGTTGCTGTCGAGCTCGGCGGCATTGTTAAAGCCCTCAAACGCCAGACCGCCCGAAAGCGAACCGTCGCCAATGATGGTAATGACGTTGTAGCTGTCGCCCGCCAGGTCGCGAGCGTGCGCCAAGCCGCAGCCCAGGCTCACCGATGTGGAGGTGTGGCCCATGGCAAACAAGTCGTGCTCGGACTCGTCGGGATTGGCAAAGCCGGAGGCCTCGCCGTAGCGTGCCGGGTCGATATAAGTGTACGCGCGCCCAGTCAGCGCCTTGTGGGCATAGGTCTGGTGCGACACGTCAAAGACAATTTTGTCGGTGGGGGAGTTAAACACGCGATGAAGCGCAACCGTAAGCTCAACGACGCCCAGGTTGGGGGCAACGTGCCCGCCGACGGCGGCGGAGCTTTCGAGAATGGCGTGGCGGATCTCGCCGCAGAGCAGCGGAAGCTCGGCGCGATCGAGAGCCTTGACGTCCTCGGGCGTTGTCGTTTGCGTAAGCAGCATCGTTGTGGGTTACTCCATGCGAATCGTGCGCCGGCACTCCCTCGGCCGGCACAATTGCACAAGACAGTCTCGCACATTTTGGCGTTTGATATGTGACGGCGGCGCGGTAATTCGCCAACTGGTGGGGCAAAACGTTTTGTCCGATGCCATACTGGTAGGTTCCATGATGTTTTTATTGATTGTGCACAGGCCGTGGTCTGTCGCCGCGAACCGCTGGAGGGGGCCGCATGTCCGATACCGTTCGTGCCGAGAACATCGCGCGCGAAGTTGACCGTGCTGCCCGCCAGCTGGCCCAAGCGGGGCGTTTGGACCTGACGCGGGAGTTTATCCAGCACGGCGATGTGACGGTGTACGCGCATGTGACCTCGGTGGCGCGGGCGAGCCTGTCCTTTGCCGAGTGCCTGGACCGTGTTGGCATTTCGGTCGACCGCGCCTCGCTTCTGCGTGGAGCCTTGCTGCACGATTACTTTCTCTACGATTGGCATGACCCCGACCCAAGCCATCGGCTGCATGGGTTTCGGCATCCGTTTTTTGCCCTAGCGCGTGCCGAGGAAGATTTTGAGTTGACGCCGCGCGAGCGGAATATCATCGCGCGCCATATGTTTCCGCTGGTACCGGTGCCGCCGACGTGTCGTGAGGCCTGGATCGTGTGTATGGCGGATAAGTGGTGCGCGCTGTGCGAGACAGTTGCCGGCCGTCTGCCGCGCAGGGGCTGCACAGATGATTTGAACGAAGGCTCGAGCGAGAAGAGGAGAGGGTAGACGGTGGGAACCGCGATCGACATGGCATTTGACGGCGCGACACTTGCCGCCTGCCCGCTTTCGGCGCTGGTACTCTCGTTTGCCTTCTACGGATTTTGCGGCTGGGCGTGGGAGTCGACGGTTTGCGCCATGCTCAACCACGGGCGCTTTGCCAACAGCGGCTTTTTGCTGGGACCGTGCTGCCCCATCTACGGCGCGGGCGGCATTGCCTGTTGGCTGCTGCTTCGCGGCATCCCGGATGACTCGAGCCAGTTTGTCGCCGCGGCACTCGTGTGCAGCGTGATCGAATACAGCGTGGGCGTGCTGCTCGAAAAAACGACCGGCGCGCGGTTTTGGGACTATTCTCACTTGCCGTTTAACCTGCATGGACGCATTTGCCTGTACTGGGCCTGCGCGTTTGGCCTGGGTGCCCTGTGCATTTGTCGCTTGGTGGAGCCGGCGCTGCTAGGGCTGCTGGGCCATCTGCCGGTGTTGATCGTGCGGCTGGCGGCCTTTGCCGTTGCCGTTGCGATGATCGTGGACGCGTTGTGCTCGCTGGCGAGCTGGCGCCGTCTGTCCGACCAGCTCGAGTGTGTTCGCGCCGACCTTGCCGACCGCATCAACGAATCGCTCGCCGATGCCTCGGACTCCATGTTTGAGCGCATTCCCGACTCGGCAATCGACTCGGTGGCGCAGACACATATCCGCGGCCGTGCCGTCAACGCGTGGCTGGCAGAGCTGGGCGATGCGGCACTCGATGCCCTGCGCGAGAAGGCTTCGGTGCCGACGTTTATCTCGGACGGTGCCCGCGGTCTGGCGCTTGCCGCTCGCCGCGTTGCCGATGCCGCACCGAGTATGCCGCGCCCGTCGCTCACTCGTCTCCGTGCCGGTAAGCGCATGAGCCGTCCGGTACCGAGCGTGTCACTCAGTCGTCGTGACCTGCGCTTCTTCAATGCCTTCCCGCGCTTGCGCATCAACCGCTATGAAGGCGTCATCCGAGCTACCGACCTCCGCGACCGCGCCCGCGAGCTGTTCCGACGCTAGCCGGGACGGGTACGCTCGCGGCTTCCTTGCTCGCGTATTTCCCGTTCGTTTCGCGCCCGTTGCCGCGCCGTTTCCAAGATTGCGGCGCCGTTTCCATTCGACAACGCAGCGTTTAACAACGCCGTATCTGGTCTACACCAGTTGCTCCTCGGTCGCATTATGGGCGCCGACAACGTTCATGCGATCAAGGGGGAGCGAATGTACGATACGGGATCGACAACGTTTATGCTCATCTGCACCATGCTCGTGTTTTTAATGACACCGGGTCTGGCGTTTTTCTATGGCGGCCTGTCGAGGCGCAAAAATGTCATCAACACCATGCTCATGTGCTTTGGCGCCATTGGCCTGGTCGGCGTGCTGTGGATTGTTGCCGGCTGGTCGCTGGCCTACGGCGGCGACGGTTCCAGCCCGTTTATTGGAGGCCTTGACCAGCTGCTGTGCTTGCCGGTGCTCAACCAGGTGCTGCAGGCGGCTGAGGGCACCGCGTCGGACGGTGCCGTCTACCCTCAGATCATCAACATCGCCTTCCAGATGGCATTTGCTATGATCACGGCTGCTATCGTCACGGGCAGCCTGGCCGGCCGCGTTAAGTTTGGTGCCATGGCGGCCTTCCTAGGTATTTGGCTGCTCGTGGTCTATGCGCCGCTTGCCCACATGGTGTGGGGCGGCGAGGGCTCCTTTATCGGCGACATCATCGGTGCGCTCGACTTTGCCGGCGGCGACGTGGTGCACATCTCGTCCGGTCTGACGGGCCTGATTCTCTGCCTGATGCTCGGCCGTCGTCGCGGCTTTGGCATGGTGAGCTACCGTCCGCATAACGTGCCGTTTGTGGCGCTGGGCGCCGGCCTGCTTTGGTTTGGCTGGTTTGGCTTTAACGGCGGCAGCGAGTTTAAGGCCGACGCCGTGGCGGCGCTCGCCATCCTCAACACCGTGACGGCCAGCGCGGCGGGCATGGTCTCGTGGCTTGCCGTCGAGCGCGTGCACACCGGTCGCCCCACGCTGGTGGGTGCCAGCACCGGTCTGGTTGCGGGCCTCGTGGTGGTCACGCCGGGCGCGGGCTTTGTCGAGCCGTGGGCGGCGCTGGTCATGGGCCTGATTGTATCGCCCGTCTGCTACCTGGCCATCAGCCATCTTAAGACCAAGTTCGGCTACGACGATGCGCTCGACGCGTTCGGCTGCCACGGCATCGGTGGCATCTTGGGCGGCGTGCTCACGGGCCTGTTCTGCGTGCCGGAGCTTTCGTGGACCGGCAAGGGTGGCTTGTTTTACACGGGCGACATGTCGCTGCTCATCTCGCAGATTTTGGGCATTGTGGTGACGGTCGCTATTGTGCTGGTGCTCGATTTGGTGATCGCCGCGGTGGTCAAGGCGCTGTTCCACGGTAGCCTGCGCGTGGACGAGGC
The DNA here is from genome assembly GCA_900545905.1 of uncultured Collinsella sp. Classification (GTDB taxonomy): domain Bacteria; phylum Actinomycetota; class Coriobacteriia; order Coriobacteriales; family Coriobacteriaceae; genus Collinsella. The sequence goes on along the minus strand of URBA01000079.1, from coordinate 1,384 downwards.
CGACGAGGCACTGGGCTTGGATGCCAGTCAGCACGGCGAGAGCGCCTATCCTTCTTTCTCCGGACTCGATTAGCAGCTTCCCCAAGCACCGCACCTTGCCGTTCAATCGTCGCTCACGTACTTAAGTACGCTTCGCTCCTCTTTCACGGCAATCTGCGGCACTTGGGAAACCTGCTAAGACCAGTCAGTTGAACTTATTGATCTCTGAGGTTGGTTTGCGGCACCTGGAAAACCCGTGCCATGTGAAGGACAATTCATTTCTTTTATTGAAGAGAGGAATTCACTATGAAGAAGATTACGGCGATCGTTCGTGCTGAGAAGCTTGAGGTTCTTAAAGATGCGCTGTTTGCTGCTGATGTTCGCGGTATGACGATTAATCAGGTGCAGGGCTGCGGCGCGCAGCATGGCTGGAAGGAATACGTGCGCGGCAACGAGCTGCTCGTCAACACGATCCCTAAGGTGCAGTTCACCCTCATCTGCGCCGACGAGCATGTCGACGGTATCGTTGACATTATCTGCAACGCCGCTCGCACCGGTGCCGTCGGCGACGGCAAGATTTGGGTCGAGCCGGTCGAGGATGTTATCCGCATCCGTACCGGCGAACACGGCCCCGCCGCGGTGTAGAATCGACCGCCTGCCATCCGCAACGTTAAAATGCTGCAATGAGGCACAAGGCTTGCGTTGCGGATGGGCGGATTATGGGTCGCAATAAATATCCCGAGGAGACGGTCGCGAAGATTCTCGACGCGGCACTGGAGCTATTCTGCGCACAGGGTTATGAGGGGACGAGCATTCAAGATATCGTTGACCGTCTCGATGGCATGACCAAGGGCGCTGTCTATCATCACTTCAAGAGCAAAGAGGAGATTTTCAACGCCGCATTTGATCGGGCAATGGCTCCGATTGTTGAGCACCGTCGCTCGATGCTTGGCGTCGGTAATATGACCGGCGCCCAAAAGCTCAAGCGACTGTACGCGCCCGAGTCCGTTGTTCCGCAAATTGAGCTATGGGCACGTATGCGTCCTGCGGCAGATCCGGTAAAAAGCTCGCGTCTACTGGCGATGCAGTACCAGGTTTCGTTTGACGAGTCTACCGATGGCTATCTCTTGACGGTGATCGAGGAGGGCGTCGCCGACGGCTCCATTGCGTGCGAATACCCGCGCGAAGCGGCAGAGGCCGTATCGTTGCTGGCGAATCTCTGGTTGTTGCCACTGTTTCGTCCGCTCGAGCCCAAGGATCGAATGCTCGCTCGCGCTCAATGTTTGGCGCAGATGGCCGCCGCGGTGGGGCTCGATTTGGGTAATGAAGTGCTTCAGACAACGGCGCAGATTTGGGACGTATGGGACCGCGCCGGGTGGTAATATAGATACCAACGGTATGTAAT
>URBA01000078.1 GCA_900545905.1 uncultured Collinsella sp. | reverse complement strand
CACCGTCAGCCAGGAGAAGCTCGACGAGATCTTCGATCCGTGGGACTTCCTCACCCGCATCGACACAGTCTTCGACCGCCTGGAGCAGCTGAACTTCGAGTAGGGTTAACCTAATTCGACCGCTTGCGGATGCATTTCAACCTTTGGCGCCTTGCCCATCTTGGGCGAGGCGCTTTTTTATTACCGCATCAGCCCCGGGTATACAATAAAATCCGACTGCTGTTTCGATGAAGGGAGGCGCGTGTCCGGACGTATCAAGCGAGCTGCCATCGTCTCGTTTACGCTCATGCTCCTTGTTGCCGCCTGTGTGGCCGCCCTGACGTATACCGTTCGAAGCAGTTCTTCCTCCTCGAATGAAGCCGACAAAGATCTCCCGGTACTCAAAATCGGCGTTACGGATAACGACCCCTATGTGTATGTCGATACCACGGGCGATTACGCCGGTATCGATATCGACATCGCCCGCGAGGCCTGCAAGCGCGCGGGGCTCAAGCCACAGTTTGTCGATATTGACTGGAACGATCGCGACCGGCTGCTCAAAAACGGTGATATCGATTGCCTGTGGTGTGATTATTCTCCCTGTTATCGCGAGGATAAGTATTACTGGACCGAGCCGTATCTAACCGTGACGGTCTCGGTTGCCGCCAAGAAAACGAGTGGCATCAAGTCCTTGGCGCATCTCGATGGAAGCAAGACCATCGCGGTGATTGCGGGCTCGGTGAGCGAACGCCGATTGCTCGCAGGGGATCTGGAAATCTCGCCGGACGTGCAAATCAAATCGTATGGTTCTGCCGAGCTCTGCAAAGCCGCCCTCGCCAAAGGGTATGTCGACTGTTGGATGGCGGACGTTCAATCGTTTGACCAACTCATCGCCCAGTATCCCGGCCTTTACCGTGTGTTTGCTGACAACGTTATGACGGTTGACCTGGGCGTTGCATTTGATGTTGCCTATGAGGGAGAGTGCGTCAAAAACCTCAATACCGCGCTGTTCGACATGGATCGAGACGGCACGATAGAGCGCATTGTGGACAATTACAAGGCAGGAGCGACGACGGGCGGGCAAGGATCGGAATCATGACAAATGATGAGTACCGCTTGCGTCGAAAGACTCTGACCGTCATAGCTGTCGGCGTTATTGTCAGCGCTGTCTTGTTAGGCCTGTTGTATACGGTTGGAACCCATCGCTGCCTCGAAAAAACGCTTGGGTTTGGCCAAGAAACCATGGTGTTTTCGGAAAACGCTTGCGAAAAATATGACCGCTACGAACAGGGGAGAAAAACCGAGGAGACGCACGATTTGCTCGCCGCGGTCGAATCGTTTGCGACGTTCCTGTCCCCTGATCGCGTTGAGGTTAACAACGATCTTATCGAGCAATTTGTCCATGCCGAGAACCTTTCGGGGTTGATGGTCATGGACTCCGATGGCCATATGGCTGCCCACTACGACATCGATGGTCGCGATCCGCTCATGTTGTGGCGAGAGGAGCTGGCCTGTTCGCCGGTCGCATCGATGTATCAAGGTTCCAAAGTGACCTACTCAACTGTCGTTGAGCGCCGTGGTGTCGTTTTTGCCGTCTGTGCTGTCCCGTATGGCGACGGCGTTGCCCTGGCATACCGCTCACTTGTTTCCGATTCGGCGGACGACTATTCATATGCCATAGCCGACGTGCTTTCGAACAACACCTTCCACCAGGGCCCCACGGTGCTTGTTATGGAGGATGCGGAGATTGTCTCATCCAACAGCGCCGATGCCGATGTGTCGCTCGCTCGACTCCTCACCAGTATAGGAGTTGAATGGAAAGAAGATGGCCTGACGCGCATCGAATATCGAGGAGACAAATGGTATGCCGTGCGTGCGGCATATAAGGACTACCGCCTGTTCGCGCTATATCCCAAATCTGAGGTCATGTCTGACAGGATTTCATTTGTCGCCGTCGGCGTCTTGGTGTGCCTTGCGTTTTGGGTCGTGGTGCTGTTGGCTCGGAATATCGTTGACCACCGCAATTTGGTCGAAAAAGATAAACAGCTCGGCATTATCAATGCCATAAGCGCCATCTACGATTCGACCTTCCTTTTGCATCTCGACACCCTCGAGATCGAGGGAATCAATATGTCGCCGGCGATAGCGAAGATATTTGCCGAGCACAACGAGGCATATGACTTTATGGACACAGTCTGCCGGGATATCGTGAGCCCCGAAAGCCGCGAAGCGGTTGTGGGACTCGTAGATATAAGTACGCTTCGTGAACGTATGGAGGGCGTACCGTACTTGGCTGCCGAGGTGCGAGATTGTCGAGGCGCTTGGTACTCGCTACAGATTGTCCCCCAGCATCGCGATGAGCAAGGGCGACTGGAGTCGGTCGTCGTGGCGACGCACAACATATCGATGGTCAAGCATGCCGAGGAGCTGTCATACCAAGATAAACTGACGGGGCTTCGCAACCGCAACTATTTGGAATCGCGTGGAGATAGCCTGGTAAACGAGGACTTGCCAGTGAGCGTGATTATGGTGGACTGTAATTATCTCAAGCGGACCAACGACATCTATGGTCACGAGATGGGGGATGAACTGCTGCGACGGACGGCGTCCGTGCTGCGGCGGGTGGCTGGTGCGGATTACCTGCCGATGCGCGTTGGCGGCGACGAGTTTTTGCTGGTTTGCCCCCATACTGACAACGAGTCTGCGCTCGGGCTGGAACAGGATCTTCGTCTCGGTCTTGCCGCGGTAAGCGATGAGACCCTGACGGTCAGTGCATCGATTGGCGTGGCGACCGTCGAGACGGCTGGAAATACGCTGGCCGATGTATATCGCGTCGCCGACCACAATATGTATCGGGAGAAGCGCATGATCCACGTACGGGGTGCGGACTGCTAATCTTGCCCCCACTAGTCCAAGCATCGTAGGATGTTGAAACGGTGCTTGCGATAATAAGTCGGTCCAGGCGGGGATAATAGACGTCTGAAATTTCTTTCTGAGAGGGGATCTCAATGATTAGTTTTGACTACAAGCCTCAGGGTGTATGCTCTCGCAATATTCACCTCAATCTCTCCGACGATGGCAGCAAGGTGCTGGGCGTCGAGTTTACCGGCGGCTGCGATGGCAACCTCAAGGCTATCTCCAGGCTGGTCGAGGGCGCTCCCGCCGATCGCGTAATCGAGGTTCTCGCCGGTAATACCTGCGGTATGAAAAAGACCTCTTGCGCCGATCAGCTTACGCGCGCTATCGAGGCCGCTCGCGCAGAGATCGCCTAATGAGCATCGCTGATCGCTTTAAGAATGGAATAACGCGTCGAGGTTTTGTGCTGGGTGGCGCCGCTACCGGTGCTGCTGCCGTACTGGCCGGTTGCTCGAAAAAAACGGGCACGAGTGATGACGCCGCTGGCGAGCCGCAGGTTATCAAGGACGATTCGAAGATTGTCTCGATCACTGATGAGTACGAAGCTGTTGATATCGATCTTGAGCCCGCGGCCTCGTGGACGCTGCCGCTGGGCACGCTGCTGTACTACTGCGATGGCGACTACGCTGCCGCGATGATGGCGCCTGCTTCTGCCCTGCATGCCAATACGCTTGGTGTGCTCAACCTGGGCGATGGCTCGCTTACCACACTTATCGAGGATCCCATTGAGGGAACCGGTTATGCGTTTTACGACGTTCGCGCGGGTGATGGCGTGTTCGCATGGGTCGAGATGAACTTCGCCAATGCGTCTTGGAAACTCTATGCGCAAAACCTTGCAGGCTCCTCCCTTACCGGCAACGCTGTCGAACTCGACCGCGGCGGCGAAAACTACGATCCGCCGCTCTTCACAGCGTATGGGTCGTCGGTCATCTGGTATAAGATGCCTTCGTCCGGCGGCACCAAGACGAGTAACGATTCGTACTGTTACCGTCAGGCGCCCAGCGAGTCCAAGCCTGAGACTATTTGGAAGTCGACGGGCCGCTTCGCATCCGCCCCGCGTGTGAGCGACGGCATCCTGACCATCTCGCCCCGCGTGCACAATGATGAGGGCGTCTATTACGGTATGACGGCGATCGACCTGACTGACGGCAACAACACGAAGCGAGCTCAGCTGGTGCTTCCTTCGTCGGTTTCGCCTTTCGAGGCCGTGTATATGGGAGACACCTTCGTGTTCTCCATTGAGGCGACGTATAGCGGTGTGGGCAGCCTGGGCAATATGGGCACCTATATCGGTAACGAGGGCGGGCCGTACCTCTTCCTTTCGCGTGAGCCGCTCGCGTGCGCTGCGGGAAGGAAAAATAAATACCTGGTTAAAGTTCAGGCGTCGCATTTTTTGATTGACACTTCGGCCAAGACCTACGGCTCGCTTCTGTCGCCCGACCGAGCCTTGGAGTATGGCGATTATCCTGCTACGGCGGGTAAATCGAGCTCGTTCTTAACGTACGCAACGGTGCGTAACAGCCAGGGAATTCCCGAGACGGTTACCGCTCGCTTGTTCTCTCTTTAGTCTCCGAGGGGTTAAAAAGGCGTCGACAGGGGAATAAGCGCGTTGTGACTATGAGTACCGCCCGCCGAGCTATCGCACCCATGCGATACCCGGTGGGCTCAGGTGCGTTAAAATGAGCTTGTTCTTAGCTAATTGAGACAGGGGGGCCGTGTTATGGCTTCAGATGCAAAAAAGATTCTGCTGGTCGAGGATGAGAAGGCAATCCGTGACGCTGTCGCTGCCTATCTCGAGCGCGAAGGCTACTGGGTTGTGGGCGTCGGCGACGGCCAGTCCGCGATCGAGGAGTTCGAGAAGCATCAGTTCGACCTGGTCGTGCTCGACCTTATGCTCCCCAAGATTCCCGGCGAGCGCGTTTGCCGCACCATTCGCGATACCTCGGATGTCCCCATCATCATGCTGACGGCTAAGGGCGAGATCGAGGACCGTATTATCGGTCTTGAGCTCGGCGCCGACGACTATCTGATTAAGCCGTTCTCGCCGCGCGAGCTCGTCGCGCGCGTACGCGCCCTGTTCCGTCGCGCCCACCAGGCCGACGAGCCGGCCGTCGAGGTGCTCGACTTTGGTGACCTGGTTATCGACATCTCGGGTCACAAGATTTTGGTCGAGGGCAAGGAAGTCGATCTGACGGCTTCCGAGTTTAAGCTGCTCACCACGCTTGCCCGCCATCCCGGCCGTGTGTATAACCGCATGGAGCTGGTCGAGAAAGTGCTCGGGTATGACTTTGAGGGCTATGAGCGCACCATCGATAGCCACGTGAAGAATCTTCGCGCCAAGCTGGGCGATGATCCCAAGAAGCCCAAGTGGCTCTACACCGTCCACGGTGTCGGCTATCGCTTCGAGGCTCCGGCCAAGACCGATAAGTCGGACGAGAAATAGGGAAATCACATATGACACCTGCGCGCTTTGAAATCGGACAAAAGCACAAGCAGGAGAGCGAGGCGGGTTCCAAGGCTAGTTGGAACACGCCTCGTTCCGATTCACGGCCAACGATGAGCTATCCCTCGCGCATGGCACTTGCTTTTGCTCTGACATCGCTCATGACGGTATTGGTGCTGGTGGGCGTTGTCTCTGTTGTGTGGGGCACGGTCTTTTCGGATTACACGCGCTCCAATATCGTCGAAATCGCAAATTCCGCTGCCGAAAAGCTTGCGACGTCGTATGAGGAAAACGGCAATTGGACTGCGGGCGAGCTACGTACGGTCGCGACATCGAGTTTGGTGTCCGACGACCTGAGTATGCAGGTCGTCAACAAGAAAGGCGTTGTCGTTTATGATGACTCATGGCCTTCGGCAAGCGCGACCGCCGATGTGCGCGAGAACGAATCGCCGTCGAGCAGCTCGAGCGGGAAAAAAGCATCGCATAGTCCGGTCTCGTCGGCTCCCACCGGCTCCGATAGCGTTGCAAACGTCGAAATCATAACGTCTTCCGGCGAGCATGTCGGACAAGTAAAGCTGTGGGCCATCGGCTCCGATGCCTTGCTCACCAAGGCAGATTCTGCGTTTAGGGAGAAGACCTTTAACGCCATGGCCCTTGCTGCGGTTGTTGCAGTTTGCATTTCGGTCGTTATCGGATCACTCGTGTCGCGCATGCTCACCAAGCCGATTCACCGTATTACCAGCACGGCCAAGCAAATTCGCGATGGCGATCTGTCTGCTCGTACGGGCTTGCGCGGCGATGACGAGATTGATCAGCTGGGTGAGACCTTCGATGAGATGGCCACTTCGCTCGAGAAGGATATGAAACACGAGAAACGTTTGACCTCGGACGTGGCTCACGAACTTCGTACTCCGCTTATGGCCATGCTCGCAACGGTCGAGGCCATGCAGGATGGCGTATATCCTACCGACGATGAGCACTTGGAGACTGTTGCTTCCGAGACGCGTCGCCTGGCTCGTCTGGTGCAGCAGATGCTCGACCTGTCGCGCATGGAAAACAGCACGGCTCCGCTCAACCTTGAGCCGGTGGACATGGTTCCTTTCGTGCGTTCCATCGTCAATGCCCAGGAGCGCCTGTTTGTCGACCGTGATCTGCGCTTGCGCTTTGCTGACGAGACCCAAGGTCACGACGATGTCGTCGAAGCCGATCCCGACATGATCACACAATGCGTCATCAATCTCATGAGCAACGCCATGCGCTATACCCCCGAGGGCGGTTGGGTCGTGGTGTCGGTGCTCAGCGACCGTAAACACGTCGATATTGCGGTCTCGGACACGGGCATCGGTATCGCCAAGGAAGACCTGTCGCGTATTTTCGGACGTTTTTGGCGTGCCGACGCCAGCCGCGCCCGCGAGGCGGGCGGTCTGGGCGTGGGCCTTGCCGTGACCAAGCAAATCGTCGAGCGCCACCATGGCTATATTTCCGTGGAGTCGGAGCTTGGAAAGGGTACGACTTTTACGATTCATCTGCCTCGCGAGCACACGGCGGACGCGGCATCTACTACAATGGAGCACTAGCTTTTCGCTA
>URBA01000077.1 GCA_900545905.1 uncultured Collinsella sp. | reverse complement strand
ACTCCCACTCGATGGTCGCGGGCGGCTTGGACGTGATGTCGTAGCAGACGCGGTTGGCGCCGGGGACCTCGGCAACGATGCGGCCGGAGATGCGGGCAAGCACGTCGTAGGGCAGCTTGGCCCAGTCGGCGGTCATGGCATCGCTGGACTCAACGGCACGCAGGATGATCGGGCGCTGGTAGGTGCGCTCGTCGCCCATAACACCGACGGACTTAATGTCGGGCAGGACCGCAAAGTACTGCCAGCAGCTGTGCTCGGAGTTGCGCTCGCCGGTCTGCTCAAACAGACGCTGGTTGTAGGCGTCGAGTTCCTCGCGCACGATAGCGTCGGCGTTCTTGAGGATCTCGAGCTTCTCCTTGTCGACTGCACCGATGATGCGGATGGCCAGGCCCGGGCCCGGGAAGGGCTGACGAAACACGATGTGGCCCGGCAGGCCGAGCGCCAGACCAAGCGCGCGGACCTCGTCCTTAAAGAAGTGGTCGAGCGGCTCAATAAGGTCGAAGTGCACGCCCTCGGGGAACGGGATCAGGTTGTGATGGCTCTTGATGGTGGCCGTCTTGCCGCCCGTCTTGCGAGCGCCGGACTCGATGATGTCGGGGTAGATGGTGCCCTGAGCCAGGTACTTGACCGGCCTGCCATCGATCTCGAGCTGCTGCGCCACGGCGAAGAACTCTTTCCAGAACTGCGTGCCGATGATACGGCGCTTCTCCTCGGGCTCGGTCACGCCGGCCAGAAGCTCGGCATAACGGTCCTCGGCGTGGACGTGGATAAAGTCGACATCGAACTGCTTGGTGAAGACCTCCTCCACCTGCTCGGGCTCGCCCTTGCGCAGCAGGCCGTGGTTGATGAACACACAGGTCATCTGCTTGCCCACGGCGCGAGCGCCCAGTGCAGCCACGACGGAGGAGTCGACGCCGCCGGACAGGGCCAGAATCACGCGGTCGTCACCGACCTTCTCGCGGAACTCGGCCGTCATGGTCTCGACCAGGTTGTCCATGCTCCAGTTGGGCTCCAGGCCGCAGATCTCAAACAGGAAATTGCTCAGCAGCTGCTGACCGTACTCGGAGTGCTTGACCTCGGGGTGGAACTGCGTGGTGAAAATCTTGCGCTCGACGCACTCCATGGCGGCAACCGGACACACGTCGGTGCTGGCGGTAACGGTAAAGCCCTCGGGCACCTCGGAAACGGCGTCGCGATGGCTCATCCACACGGTCTGCTCCATGGGCGTGGAGTTAAAGAGCTTGGCGCCGGCCGTGCGCGTGATGGTGGCGCGGCCGTACTCGCCCACCTCGGAGTGGCCGACCTTGCCGCCGAGCGTCACGGCCGTGATCTGATGGCCGTAGCAGAAGCCCAGGACGGGAAGGCCCAGGTCAAAAATGGCAGGATCGATGGACGGAGCGTCCTCGGCATACACAGAAGCCGGGCCGCCGGAAAGGATGAGCGCAGAGGCGTTCATCTCGCGAATCTCGTCGGCCGAGATGTCGCAGGGGACGATCTCGGAATACACGTTGAGGTCGCGGACGCGACGGGCAATGAGCTGACCGTACTGCGCACCAAAGTCGAGTACGAGGACCTTTGCGGAAGCCTTTTGATCCATGGTTCCCCCTCTTGTTGGCGGGGAGCCGGTGCCCACCCGCGTGAATGAACGAAAATAACCTCCATAGTGTACACGTTATATGGGGTTTCTCGCCCCTCGCGGCCATCAGCGCACGGCAAACGCACGACCTGGGCCCCTATTTGACGGCAATTGAAGTGTTTTCAAACGTTACAGATGATGTAATACGTTTGAACATTGGACGCCCTGTGCCACAATACTGCCGAACGACTCCGCCTCTGCGGCGGCAAATACGATAGGAATACCAGCATGAAGCGCATCCTTCTCATCGCCACGGGCGGCACCATCGCATCGACCGAGGACGGCAACGGCCTCTCCCCCGCCCTGACCGGTGAGGAGCTCGCCCAGAGCGTCCCCGAGATCTCGGGGCTCTGCGAGCTCGACGTCGTGCAGCCCATGAACATCGACAGCACCAACATGCGCCCGAGCGACTGGATGCGTATCCGCGACGTCATTGTCGAGGGTTATGCCGACCACGACGGCTTCGTGATTCTGCACGGCACCGACACCATGAGCTACACGGCCGCGGCGCTCTCCTACTTGATCCAGGACAGTCCTAAGCCCATCGTGCTCACCGGTTCGCAAAAGCCCATGGGCAACCCCTTTACCGATGCCAAGCTCAACCTGTACCAAAGCCTGCTCTATGCGCTCGACGAGCACTCGCACGACGTCTCGATCGTGTTTGGCGGCGTCGCCATTGCCGGCACGCGTGCCCGCAAGCAGCGCACCATGAGCTTTAATGCGTTCATTAGCGTCAACTATCCGCCCATTGCCTATATCCGCAACGACCGCATCGTTCGCAACGGACTCCACGGCACTCACCAGAACGAGAACCCGGTTCGTTTCTACGACAGCATCGACCCGCGCGTGTTTGTCCTTAAGCTCACGCCCGGCGTGAACCCAGGCATTCTGGACGCCCTTGCCGATAGCTACGACGCTGTAATCCTAGAGACCTTTGGCATTGGCGGTATCCCCGAGTTTGGTGAGTCGGGCGAGTCGTTCCAAGAGGCAATTTTCCGCTGGGTCGATTCGGGTCGCACCGTCGTTATGACCACGCAGGTCCCCGAAGAGGGCCTCGATCTGGGCGTTTATGAGGTTGGCCGTGCTTACGCCGATCATCCGGGCATTCTGCGCGGCGATGACATGACCACCGAGACGCTCGTGGCCAAAACCATGTGGGCGCTCGGCCAGTCACGCGATGCGGCTGAGATTCAGCGTCTGTTCTACAGCCAAGTCAACCACGACCGCATCCCGATGGCGTAATTCAGCTGTCGGCGGGTATCCCCTATTAGATACCCTCAAGAAGCTCTGACACCGTCATACCGAGTGCGGGTGCGATCTTAAATAGAACCTTGAGCGTGAAATTTGCCGTCCCATCTTCGATTCGGTCGAGGTAGGGTCGGCTGATTCCTGTCGCCACACAAAAATCAACCTTGGAGATACCAAGGTCCCTGCGTGTCTCTTCGACCCGCCTGCCAAGAATCTGTTTCGCACGTTCGTCCATGCAGCCGAGTTTGAAATGGAGCTGAACAAAAACGTAAACTATAGTTTACGTTTTGCCGAATACACAGGAGTTTTCTATGTCGGGTTCTTCGGTCCGCATGTACCGAGCCACGCTTCGCACAAACAGCGCACCGCCCAAGCTCGTCGTCGTTGAAGCCGAATGCCTTTCGCCCGATGAGCGCACAGCATTTGCATTGCTATCAAGTCGCGTCGCCGCCGTTCTGGTCCCTTGCCCGGCGCAAGGTGAACTTGCCATCCAATGCCAAGCGCACAGCTGCTCGCTCAATCAGGCTGCCGTAATCGCAACCACCCAACGCGGTCTGCCCCTTCTCCTGGAAGCCGGTATCGCACTCGCCCTTCGCGGCGCCGGATACGAAAACGAGGCCGCCGCCGACATGGTCTTTAAACCACGATCGAGCGGCGGCCTCGCAGCAGCCATTGAATATATGTGCAGACTCGTTGCCTAAAAGGACAAGCTAGAAACCAAAGCCAAAGCCCGTTCCGGTAATCGCCGAGTACATAAAGTAAACGTTGATCACGTTGAGGAACACACCCGTGATGCAACCGTTGCGCAGGTAGCGTTCGCACACGATGCGCGCCATGGCGGCGGAGTCATCATTGTTTTTAGCCTGGCGTCCCGCCGTAAAGTACGTCGCCACGCTCAGCAGCAGGTTGAGCACCGGCAGCGCCAGCAACTCGTAGCTCTTGCCCCAGCGCGTCACCTCGCCGGCGGCGTTAAACTTCGTTGCCACCTCGGGACCAATGTTGGGGATAACGCACGCTGCGACCACCAGCGGAATCACCGCAAGTACGAGCAGCGCAATACCCATGTAGCCAGCTTTTTTGCCGTATTTAAACATATGCGTCGCCCTTACACGTTAAAGCGGAAGTGCACGACGTCGCCATCGGCCATGACATAGTCCTTGCCCTCAATACGCAGTTTGCCGGCGGCCTTGGCGCCCTGCTCACCGCCGAGCTCGATGTAGTCGTCATAGCCAATGACCTCGGCCTTAATAAAGCCGCGCTCAAAATCGGTGTGGATGACGCCGGCGGCCTGCGGGGCGGTCGCGCCCTGACGAACCGTCCAGGCCTTGACCTCCATCTCGCCGGCCGTAAAGAACGACTGCAGACCGAGCAGCTTATAGGCCGCCTGCGCGAGCACGTCCAGACCGGGCTGTTCCAGGCCCAGGCTCTCCAGGTAGTCGGCGGCGTCCTCGGGATCGAGCTCGGAAAGCTCGGCCTCAATCTTGGCGCAGATGGGCAACGGCTTGACGCCATCGATGGGCGCCAGGTCGTCGTTGAGCATATCCTCGTCCACGTTGGCCACATACAGGATGGGCTTCATGGTGAGCAGGAACAGCCCCTTGGCGGCGGCACGTTCCTCGTCGGTCATCTCCATGGATGCGGCGCGCTTGCCCTCGTTGAGCCAGGCAAGCAGGCGCTTGGCGACCTCGAACTTGGGCATGAGCTCCTTGTCGCGCTTGGCCTCCTTCTCGAGCTTAGGCAGCTGCTTCTCGAGCGTGCCCATGTCGGCCAGGATGAGCTCGGTCATGATGGTGTCGGCATCGCCGGCGGGATCGACGAACTCGCCCGTGCGGCCCACCTCACGCATGACGTTGGGGTCCTTAAAGTAGCGCACGACCTCGCAGATGGCATCGGTCTCGCGAATGTTGGCCAGGAACTGGTTGCCCAGGCCCTCGCCCTCGTTAGCGCCCTTCACCAGACCTGCGATGTCGACGAACTCGACCGTCGCCGGCACAATGCGGCCCGGGTTAACGATGTCGGCAAGCTTTTGCAAGCGGCTATCGGGCACGTCGACGATACCCACGTTGGGGTCGATCGTGGCAAACGGGTAGTTGGCGGCAAGGCCGGTCTTTTTGGTAAGCGCGGTGAACAGCGTCGACTTGCCCACGTTGGGCAGGCCCACGATACCGATGGAAAGGGACACGACAGCTCCTTTTGGTACAGGTACTTCAAACCGTATAAGTATAGCGCCGCCGCAGCATCCGGGCTAATCCGGACACCACGGCGGCGCAAATGAAGCAGAGATTGGGGTCGCTAGCTAGTCCGCGAGCTTCTCCACTTGGTCGAGTATCTTGTCGAGCTTGGCCTTTGCCTCGGCCTTAACCTTCTCAGCTTCTTCGTGAGCCTTCGCCTTCTGAGCGGCCTTTTCCTCGGCCTCGGGGTCGACAACGACCAGATTGGACGCATCGTGCTCGACCAGCTTGAGCGCATGCTCGGGGCATACCTTGACGCAGGCGCCGCAGCCCAGGCAATACGTGGACTCCAGTGCAAAGCGGCCGCTTCCCACCAGATCGCAGGCAAACGTGGGGCACACGTTAACGCACTCGCCGCACGACGTGCACTTGTCAAAGTCGCACTCCGGCGTGCTCACCTGTATATTCTGGGCAAGCTCCGGATGGTTTTGCAGTGTTGAGAGCACCAGCTGACGGCCGTGCGTAAGCGAACGGCGGCGTTTGGCCGTCGTGGTGCCGCACATGGTGTTGAGTGTGCGCTCGAGCTGGGTAATCTGGTGGCGATGCGCCTTCAGCTTCTGCGTCACCGAGGCCAGTGCCGCCGTCGCTGGGTTGAGCTTGGTCACGGTTAGGCCCGTGGTGCGGGCGATCTTTTCCATGTACTCCTTGCGCTCGTACTCGCGGCGCTTGTGGCATTTGAGACTCTTGGGGTCGACCTCCAGGCCCATACCCGTACCGGCCCACTCCTCGGCAGTGGCGATGGCCTCGCCCAGAATATCCTCGCCACCGGTGTTGCGGCACTTATCGCACACGCCCAGCGGCAGGTAGACGCTCACGTTGGGATAGTCTGCCAGCACCGAGAACCAGGTCTCGGCCGTAATATCGCCCACGCAGGCAACGACGACCTCGTTTTCGCGCGGCATGCGCTTGAGGGCGCGTGTGCAGGTGACGTAGGCGGTCTCGTGGCTCGTAGCAGCGGAGACGATATCGTCATACAGGTTTTTAGGCGCCAGGCGCGGCGAGATGATCGCCTCGGTCGGACAGGCAGCGGCGCACAGGCCGCACTTGCGACAGGAGTCGAGGATCTCGATGGCGTCTTCCTCGACCTCGATAGCGTTGACCGGGCACACGTCCATGCACGCGGTGCAACCGCTCTTTTCGTTTTTGCAGGTCAGGCACGGAATGGTGTTGCCGCGCGGGCGCTCCTTGTAGTCGGCAGGATTCCACTGCGGCGTCGACGGATCGAGCGCGTCAGTCACGCCGCCAAGCGGGTTTTTAAGGAAATCGAAACCCTTGCTGATCTCGATAATGTCATCAAACAGATCGTGTTCCTGCGCCATGCGCGGCCCCTCCCTGAGCAGTGCAAACAAGCGATAGATAATGATACGCCATCGGCCCGTGCCTCGGGCAAATTACACGCGGAGCACCTTTGGGACAAATAGCCTATGGCCTATCGCCGCCTCGATTGCACAAGGTCAATCAAGCGCCAAACTATGCCTCGCACATGAGCTGCACGAGCTTTTGTTTGGTCACCTTGGCCTGCTCGTTGGCCATATTACGCTCGTTTCTAAAGGCCGCATTTGCAACACTCTGCAGGTCGGCATCGGAAATCTCGCCAAGGCCCAGATCCTCGAGCGTCGTCGGCAGACCAACACGCTGGCAAAACTCGAGCACCTGATCAAGCTCGGGTGCACGCTCCAGGCGCAGCTGCACCACCAGGCCAAACGCTACGGCCTCACCATGCATGGCCTTGCACTCGGGCAGAATCGTCAGGCCATTGGCGATGGCATGGGCAAGCGCTAGGCCACCGCTCTCAAAGCCAACACCCGAGAGCAGAATATTGCACTCGATCAGGCGCTCAACCGCCGGCGATATACGACCCTTTTTGAGATCGCGCTTGGCAGCGACGCCGCACTCCAT
>URBA01000076.1 GCA_900545905.1 uncultured Collinsella sp. | reverse complement strand
CCGAGCGCCTGCAGCGCCTGCACGACGACATCATGGGCAAGGACTGGTTTATGGCTCTACTCGACATTGAGGAGTACATCCAGACCAAGGAGCGCGTGCTGGCCGACTACGAGGACCAGGACGCTTGGATGCGCAAGGCGCTGATCAACATCGCCAACGCCGGCACCTTCTCGTCCGACCGCACGATCGCTCAGTACAACGACGAGATCTGGCACCTGGACTAACCCATTGTCTACACCCATCCTCTTGATGCGGGGTCGCGGAAACGTGGCCCCGGCTTTTTATGTCGACAGACCGGATATGAGGGTTCCCGTCGAATTGTCTCGTTCTGTAACAACTACTCGGCTAAAACGTCTCCACCTGTTACAGAACAAGACAAATCGAAACGTTCTGCCGAATCATCTCAATCTGAAACAGTAAGACCCGAATTAAACCTCTAGATGTTATAGAACGAGACAGACGGAATCAGTCCTACCGAAATATCTCAATCTGTAACAGTTAGCCATCAAAATCGGGTCTTCGTGTTACAGATTGAGACAAACAAGCAGACGAGCGAACGAACAGGCAACCCCTACACAAAGAAAGGCTCCCCTCTCGCCCAGTGTACGGGAGGGGAGCCTTATATGTGACCACGGCAAAAGGATGGCAAAGCCGCAGTCGCCCAAAAGGAGGGCCTGATTGGATCGGGCCTAGATAAGGTTCTTGCCAGAGACCTTATCGAAGAGATGGGTCGCGTTCTTCTCGAACTTGAACCAGATGGTGTCGCCAGCCTTGAGCGCACCCTTGGCCTCGAGGTCGACGACGGGGATAATCAGGACAAACTGGCCGTCGGGAGCAGTCACGTGGACATGCTCGGTCGAGCCCATGAGCTCGGTCACCTCGACGGTGCCCTGGAGCGCACCCTCCTCGTCCTTGTCGGCAAGCAGGATCTGCTCGGGACGCACGCCGGCCGTGATCTCCTTCACGTCGCCGCCGTCCCAGTTGAGAGCAAGCTGAGCGCAGGTCTCGGGGGCGAGCGCCACGTTCATATCCTCGGTCTTGACGGTGAAGCCGTTGCCCGAGCGCACCAGCTGGGCATCGAAGAAGTTCATCTGCGGCACGCCGATAAAGCCGGCAACGAAGATGTTCGCGGGATGGTTGAAGACCTCCTGCGGCGTGGCGATCTGCTGGACGACGCCGTCCTTCATGACCACGATGCGGTCGCCGAGGGTCATAGCCTCGGTCTGGTCGTGGGTAACGTAGATGAAGGTGCCCTTGATCTCGTGACGCAGCTTAATGAGCTCGGCGCGCATCTGGTTACGAAGCTTGGCATCCAGGTTGGACAGCGGCTCGTCCATCAGGAAGACCTTGGGGTCGCGCACGATAGCGCGGCCGATGGCGACGCGCTGACGCTGGCCGCCCGAAAGCGCCTTGGGCTTACGGTCGAGGTACTCGGTAATGCCCAGAATTTCAGCAGCGGAGCGAACCTTGCGGTCGATCTCGTCCTTGGGGACCTTCTTGAGCTCAAGCGTAAACGCCATGTTCTCGTATACCGTCATGTTGGGGTACAGAGCGTAGCTCTGGAACACCATGGCGATGTCGCGGTCCTTGGGCGCCACGTCGTTGACGCGCTTGCCGTCGATGAGCACGTCGCCCGAGGTAATGTCCTCCAGGCCGGCGACCATGCGCATCGTCGTGGACTTACCGCAGCCAGAGGGGCCAACGAGAACGATGAACTCCTGGTCATGCACGGTGAGGTTAAAGTCCTCCACCGCGAGCACGCCGTCTTCGGTAACCTTGAGGTTGTGCTTCTTCTCCTCGGTCTTCTTCTTTTTGCCAAAGAAGCCCTTCTTTTTGGACTCGTTGTTGGGATACACCTTCTGAACATGTTTGAGAACGATCTCGGCCATGTCTTTACCTTTCGATACGCGGCGCCGCGCTGAGAGGCGCCGCCAAAACTTGCAAAACAGTTACGGCATCAGCCCTTGACGGCACCTGCCACCACACCGTCGATGATGTACTTCTGGCAGAAGATGTACATGATGACGATGGGGATGACGACCATCATGATGCACGCCATCATGGGGCCGAGCTCGACGTGGCCATAGCCGCCACGGAAGTACTGGATCAAGATAGGAATGGTCTTGTACTTGGTGGAGTCGAGCGTAAGGTAGGGCAGCAGATAGTCGTTCCAGACCCACATGGTCTCGAGGATGCCGACCGAAAGATAGGTGGGCTTCATGATGGGGAGAACAATCTTAAAGAACACCTGGACCGGGTTGCAGCCGTCGATCATGGCCGCCTCTTCGATCTCGAGCGGGATGTTCTTTACAAAGCCGGCGAACATAAAGACCGCCAGGCCCGCGCCAAAGCCAAGGTAGATAAAGCAGATGTTGAACGGCGTGTTGAAGCCGATGCGGTCCGCCAAATTGGACAGCGTGAACATGAGCATCTGGAAAGGCACGACCATCGAGAAGACGAACAGGTAATAGAAGAAGTTCGAAATCTTGCTGTTGACGCGCACTACGTACCAAGCGCACATGGAGCAGCACACCAAAATCAGAACGACCGACGTGACCGTGATGATGAGCGAGTACATAAACGCCGAGGCAAAGCCCTGCTCGTTAAGAGCGTGCACGTAGTTTGCGAGACCGTTGAACGTCTCGGGCGTGAGCAAATCGAACGCCGTGGTGGTGCTGATTGCAGTTCCCTTTTTAAAGGAATTGAGCGCAATCATGAACACGGGGTAGATCCACGCGAGCGACAGAATCGTAAAGAAAATCGAGAGCGCGCGGTTAATAGCCTTATCGCGTTTCATTACTGCTGCACCTCCTTGGACCTCGTGGCCTTAAGCTGGATCATAGAAATAGCGACAACCAGGATGCAGAAGATAACTGCCTTGGCCTGACCGATGCCCTGCCATGCGATGCCAGCACGCGAATAGAACGTGTTGTAGATGTTCAGGGCGAGCATCTCGGTGGAGTGCGCGGGGGCGCCGCCGGTAAGGGCGAGGTTCTGGTCGAACAGCTTAAAGCCGTTGGTGATGGACAGGAACAGGCAGATGGTGATGGTCGGCATCAGGTTGGGGATCTTAACCTTCCAAAACGTCTGCCATGCCGTAGCGCCATCGACCTTGGCGGCCTCGATGTAGTCAGACGGAATGGACTGCAGACCGGCGATGTAGATGATCATCATGTAGCCGACCTGTTGCCACAGGGTCAGGATGATAAGGCCCCAGAAGCCAGCGGCGGAGTTGAGGGCGATAAGCTGGGCACCCACGTTGGAGAGCAGGCAGTTGATCAGAATCTGCCAAATGTAACCCAGTACAATGCCGCCAATCAGGTTAGGCATAAAGAAAATCGTACGGAAGATGTTGGTGCCCTTGAGCGCCTTGCGAGTGAGCGCCTGCGCAATGGCCAGCGCGATCACGTTGATGAGCACCGTCGACAGGAAGGCAAACGCCACCGTAAAGAAGAACGACGTGGTAAACTGCGAATCGGACAATGCGCGCACGTAGTTCTCGATACCGACAAAGTGCGCGTTGTTAATGGTAATAAACTGGCAGAACGAGAGATAGAAACCCTGGATAAAGGGAATCACAAACCCGATCATAAACGCCAGGCACGTGGGCAGCATAAAGAGCGGCCACCAGCGCTTGAGTGCTTTGCCCATAAAAGGGTCCTTTCAATATGCAGGGGGCGGGCAAACCTACGTCTGCCCGCCCCCTGTCGCTAATCAGATAGCTTGGGCAGCAACTGCTTACTCGGAAGCAGCCTTCTCGGTCTTCCAGCCATCGACGAAGGCGTTCTTGACGCCGTCCCACTTGGTGTTGTCGGCAGCATAAGCGATGAGAGCCTGCTTGAGGTTCTTCTTCCACTCCTCGGAGGGGATGTAAACGAAGTCCCAAGCGACGGTCTTCTTGCCGTCCTTGGCCATAGCAACGGCCTGCTGAGAGAAGACGTTGGTGGTCTCCTTGGCGCTCTTGAACGGAGCGGTCAGACCCATCTTGTCGGCGATGATGCTGGTCGGGGTGTCAGCGGTGACGCACCAATACATGAAGTCCTCGGTGGCCTTCTGGGCATCCTCGGAAGCCTGGGAACTGACGCACCAATAGTTCTCGCCGCCGGAGCACAGGCCCTGGTTCTCCTCGCCGTCAACACCGATGTAGATGGGCATCATGCCAATCTGATCGTCGGTCATGCCGGCCTTGACGAGGTCAGAGTAGGCCCAAGAGCCGTTCTGGTAGAAGACGGCCTTGCCGGTTGCGAACTCGTTGGTGGCGTCGTCACCGGTCTTGGAGGCGAGCTGCGAAGGATCGCAGGTGGAGTCGGTGATGTACAGGTCGAAGATCTGCTTAAAGTTGTCGAGATACTCGCCCTTGATCTCGTCGTCCTCCTGATTGTGCTCCTTCTCGAACTCGTAGTAGAGCGGGAGGTTGGCGAGGTGCGTGGTGTAGCGCCAGCTGGAGGAGTCATCCATACCGGCGGAAGTGAAGGCACCGTCAACGCCGAGCTCGTCCTTGCGGGCCTGGATGTCATCGGCGCAAGCCTTCAGCTTGTCGAAGGAGTTGATGTCCTCGGCCTTGTAGCCAGCCTTCTCGAGCAGCTGCTTGTTGTAGATGATGCCGTAGCTCTCCTGAACCCAGTCGATGCCCAGATCCTTACCGTCGGACTGCAGCGCCAGGGAGTCATCGATGAGCTCACCGCGGAGCTTGGTGTCGGACAGGTCGGCGCAGTAGTCCTTCCAGTTCTTAAGGCCGGTGGGGCCGTTGACCTGGAACAGCGTCGGAGCGGAGCTCTTGGACATCTCGGACTTGAGCTTCTCCTCGTAGGTGTTGGAGGCGGCGGTCACGATCTTGACCTCGATGCCCTTCTCCTCCTTGTACGCCTTGGCGATCTCCTTCCACTCCTTGTCGACCTCAGGCTTGAATTGGAGGAAGTAGACCTCGGCAGCGTCACCAGAAGCAGAGGAGCCGGAGCCGGCGGAGCCACCGCAGCCCACGAGACCCAGACCAAGAACCGCAGCCGCGGAACCAGCAAAGCCCAGGAACTGCCTTCTGCTCATTTCGTTCTTCATTACAATCCACCCTTTCACACCGTGGCGGCACCCTTTGCCGCCGCCTTCGGAGATTGGCTCGGGGACTTTGCCCCTTTTGCTGATTTGTACAATACGCTATTTGACTAGTTGTTTGAACAAGTATTACAAGAGCGGTAGAAAAACTTCGGTGAACGGTAATTTCAACTTGATACTTGACAAGTTTTGTATAAACAATTATTTGTTATCAAATGCAGCGAAAACGCCCGGTCAAACCGATGCATCGTCGGTTTGACCGGGCGTTTTCGCTTTGAGGGCATGAGTCTCGTCAGGCTGCGAGCTAGCCGGCTATCGCTTGGAGTTGACGCGGTAGTGGAAGATCTCGGGGTGTGTGCGAGCGTGCGTCACCTCAAATAAGATGCCATCCGAGGTGTACGACTGGCTCTCCATGACGGCAACGCAGTTGTATTTGCCGAGGTCAAGATAGCTGCAGTCCTCATCATTGGCAAGCTCGACGCTCACTGTACGGCGACTCGCCATCACCTTGACGCCGCGTTTGTGCTCCAGATAGTCGTAAATTGACTTTGCGGCGATCTCGGGCGTCAGGCCCTTGGCGATTGACTCCAAAAAGTAACCATGGTCTACTTGGCGCGCATTGCCGTTGAGGCTTCGGACACGCACCACGCGAATCAACTCCTCGCCCACCTTAAAGCCCAGGCGACGAGAGAGTTGCTCAGTGCAAATCAAATGTTCAAAAGACTTGACCTCGGTCGATGCGACGGCATTGTTGCGCTTTGCAAATTCGCCAAACGACTCGACTTCCTCGAGTGCGCCCAGCATGTCGGTTTCGCCCTTAAGCCAAATAACGCGCACGCCCTTACCGTGCATAGGCTGCACAAACATCTGGTCGGCCAGCATGCTCAAGGCGCGTCGAACGGTATTGCGCGTGCAGCCAAACTCCGCGGTCAGCTCGGCTTCGGTTGGCAGCATCTCCTGAAACGCATAGGTCCCGTTGATGATGCGCGAACGGATCTCGCGGTAGATTCCTTCGTAAATCGCTTTTGGCATGACTTCACCTCTAATGAATATGTATGGTTAGGCACGATAGCATTTCTTAAAGTTGTTTAAACCGATTATCGGTAAAGCACGGATTATTTACCGTCGACGGTTCCCCCGAAACCCAAATCGGACCGAATCAAAACCGTCAATGCGGCAAGCAGCCAGTCCTCTACAATGAGTTCATTGTTTAAACGTTCTTGCTCGCACAGCATGTTGCATCCGAAAGGCATATTATGCTGCAGAAAATCCAACGTTTTGGCGGAGCCATGTTCGCGCCCGCCATGCTGTTTTCTATATCAGGCCTCATGGTCGGCATCTCCGCCCTCGCAACGACCGTGGATATCGTCGGCGACCTCGCCGTATACGGAACCCCCTGGTACGTTTTCTGGACTATCATTCAGCGCGGCTCGTGGACGGTCTTTAAACGACTTCCGCTCCTTTTTGCCGTAGCGCTTCCCATCGGCCTTGCCCAAAAGCAACCGGCACGTTGTTGCCTCGAGGCGCTCGTGGCTTATTTTGCCTATTGCTTCTTTTTGAGCGAGATCATCAAGCTAAGCGGAGACAACCTTGGACTTAAGTACCCGTCGTCTTTGACCCCCGCTAGCGGCATTACCATCATCGACGGCATCAAGACGCTCGACACCGGCATTATCGGCCCGCTGGCGGTATCGGCAACCGTCGTCGCCATCCATGACCGCTTCTACGATGCCAAGGTCCCCGATTGGCTCGGCACCTTCTCGGGTTCCTCGCTGGTCTACCTCATCAGCTTTTTTGCCGTGTTCGCCCTTGCCGCCATCTCGGCCGCCATCGTGCCCTTCGTATACGCAGCGACCGAAACGCTGCGCCACGCACTTGTGGGCGTCGGCCCCCTCGGCGTGGGTATCTTTGCGTTTTTGGAGCGAGCACTCGAGCCCATGGGGCTGCACCACCTGCTCTACCTGTCTCTTATACACATCTGACGCTGCCGACGAAGCTA
>URBA01000075.1 GCA_900545905.1 uncultured Collinsella sp. | reverse complement strand
TCTAGCTTCGTCGGCAGCGTCAGATGTGTATAAGAGACAGGCGCTTTTTTATGTCCAGAACGAGTGACATGGCCTATCGACCTCCCTGCATAGCGGGCTCATCGCGCATGAGCTCGGCCAGTGCCTCGCGATCGATACGCAAGGCATCACCGCCCGCCGGGTCGAGTGAATCGCCCTGTCCGGCGAGATCTTTGGCCTGCTTACGTTCCGCACGGGAAAGGCCACGCTCGCGGTATTTTTGCGAATGCGCCGTGTACATGTTGATGAACAGGATGACTAGGAAGCTGAACGCTATTACGACCACGACCCAAAAGAGGGCCACCGACGTATTGCCGCCCATCCATTCAAAGTAAATCGCAATGGGAATGGTCTGCGTAATACCGGCATAGTTGCCCGCAAAGAACAGGGTGCAGCCAAACTCGCCCATGGCGCGGGCAAAGGCGAGCACCGTGCCGGCGGCAATCGAGGGCCAGCCGAGCGGCATCATGAGTTTGGTGAAGATGCGTCGCTCGGACCAGCCCAGCGTGCGCGCCGCATCGAGCATTTGCGTGTCGAGGCTCTCAAAGGCGCCGAGCGCCGTACGGTAGACCAGGGGGAACGATACCACCACGGCAGAGATCACCGCCGCCGGCCACGTAAAGACAATCGAGACGCCGTGCGCAATCAGCCACTGGCCCACCCCGGTCGAGCGACCAAACAGCATAAGCAGCAAAAAGCCGCAGACCGTGGGCGGCAACACCATGGGGATGGTAAAGACCGAGTCGAGCAGGCCCTTGATGCGACTCGAGGTACCCATAGTCTTCCACGCGGCGAACAGGCCCAGCGCAAGGGAGATCACCAGAGCAAGGCCGCTCGTTTTAATGGACACCCAAAACGGTCGGTAGTCGATGCCGCCCAATAAGGAGGCCAGAGAGGTCAAGGGCCCCTGCTCATCCCGCAACACGACAGACGATGCTTCTACCATTTGAGCGCTATCAAGCCAACGCGCGCCGCCCTTGGCATCACCCGAGGCTGATGTAATCACCACATAGCGGTCCCCATCCGCACCGCGCTCGTCAAAGCCATAGGTATACCCGCCGGCATCAAACGTCGTTTCCGCCGTGACATACCAAGGAAGATCAACGTCCCCTAGCTGCGCACCTCCCATGCAGTTTGCGCTGTCGAGGTCACAGACGAGGGCCTTGAGACCCGATACGCACTCGTTGTCCTGCGGATCCAATCTATACTTCTCGACCGCCTTGGGCGATATCCACGCCACAACGCGATCGGCAGCAGGCGCCACTACAAGGTCCACGTCCTCGTCAACGGGAAACCGGTAGCCCTCAGGTTGGCCCTCCATGGCACGAGCGGTCCCCTTCGCCAACCGCTCAAAACCCTCGATTCCATAGGAAAGCCCATGAGCGGTCGCAGCAACCTGGGCCCCGTCCTCGGCGTCCCCGGCAAACGCAAATCCCGGCACCCAGCAAAGCGCGAAGGTCAAAGCACAGGCGACAAGCATGCGGAATCTATTAAGCACGAAAAGCTCCAAGAGAATACAAGGACGGGGTGAAAATCAAAACGATGGAATTATCGCGCCAAGCCGCACTACTCGGAAAGCTCAAAGCCGTACTTGGCCCAAATCTTCTGGGCCTTCTTGTTGGTCAGGCAGAAGTCGATAAACGCCTTGGCCTCGTCGGCGTGCTCGGAGCTCTCGGCAACGGCACCCGGGTACACGATGGGCTTGTGCGAATCCTCGGGGCACACAAAGGCCTCCTCAATGCCGTCGTAGCGGAAGATGTCGGAGCTGTAGACAAAACCGGCCACGCAGTCGCCTGTGGACACATAGGCGGCGGCGGTACCGACCTTGTCGGCCAAAGCCACCTTGTCGGCGATCTCGGGAGCATACTCGCCGTCGTCGCCCTCGGTACCGGTATAGAGGCCCACGGAAGCCAGCGCCTGGTTGGCGTACTTGCCGGCGGGGACGGTCTTGGCGTCGCCAATGGCAATCTTACCGTCCAGATTCGCGACGTCGGCGATGGCCTCGACCTTAGTATCGGAGCCCTCGGCGCGAATGATCACGAGGTCGTTGACGAACATGTCCTCACGCGAATCGGCGTCGACGAGCTCGGCGGCCTCGGCGTCGTCCATGGTGCCCTTGGAGGCCGTGATGAGCACGTCGACGGCGGCACCGGCGCGCATCTGCTCGACAAGGTCGCCAGACGCCTTAAACTGCGTGTCGGCAAACGTGGTGCCGGTCTGCTCGGTGTAGAGCTCCTGAACCTCGGGCAGAGCTTTCTCGAGCGAGTTAGCGGCAAAGACCTGCAGCTCGACAGCCTTCTTCTTAGAGGAAGACCTGGCTGAGCCGGTATCGGAACCAGCGAGCTCGGACGTCTTGTTGCCCGAGCAGCCGGCAAGGCCAAGGCCGGCGGCAGCGGCAGCAGAAAGCGAGACAAAACCGCGGCGAGAAACCATATCGAACATGTTCAACCCTTTCGAACGCTATGCCCGGGTACCCCACCGCGGGCTTTAATCTGCAATCAGATTATACTTCTGCGCGAATAATGATAGTGAGAAATTATTCTCGTCAGAGAATATAGTTCCGAATTACCGTGCATCTCGGCGTCGCTTCGGCGGAAAACAAAGGCGGAGCAGCCGTTCAGGTCGCCCCGCCGCAGTTAAACCGCTTAGTTGGTATGTCCGCCGCCAGCTGTCATCTGAGCCGCATGCTCCAGCTGGTCTGCTATGGCCTCCCAGCTTTCGCGGGCGGCCTTCGTAGAACCGGGAAAGTTTACGACAAGTGTATGACCTCGTTGCATGCAAATAGCGCGCGAGAGCATGGCGCGGCGCGTCTTGGTCATCGAATACGCGCGGATTGCCTCTGCAATACCCGGCACATCGCGGTCGCAGACGGCACGCGTCGCCTCGGGCGTCACATCTCGCATCGAAAGCCCCGTGCCGCCGCAGGTGAGCACGACATTGGCGTGGCACTCATCGGCAGCTTCCACAATGGCATCACCAATCTCGCTGACGTCGTCGCGCACGACCACATGTGAGGCGACCGTCCAGCCCTGTGCCTCGATAAGTTCCTCGAGTGCGGCTCCAGCCTCGTCCTGGGCAAGATCGCGCGTATCCGAGCACGTCACGATCGATGTCTTCAGCTCCATAGCATTCCTCCTACAACACGGCGCCCTCGGGCAGGTCGACGCGAACAACGTCCACGGCATCTCCCGCCTTGAGCTCGCACGGTCCTTCGTCAATACGCAACAGGCAGTTCGCACGCTGCATAGTTCCAAGCAACGCCGAATTCTGTGTCTTAGCCTCGGTCACCAACAACTCACCGGTCTCGGGGTCGCGCAAAACCGTGGCGCGATCAAAGAAGCGGCGATGCTGTCGCTTTTTCACGCTATGCGTGAGCGTCGCCTGCTGCACGGGACGCGCACCCTCGGCAAAGCCGCGCATCTTGCGAATCGCCGGGCGGGCAAGCATCTCAAAGCCCACATACGCCGCCGCGGGATTGCCCGAAAGCCCCAAATATGGCTTGTCCCCAAGCAGACCAAACGTGATGGCCTTGCCGGGACGCATCGAGATACGATCGAAGAGTACCTCGCCCTCGCGCCGAACGAGCGCCGTCACGTAGTCGTAATCGCCCGCCGAGGCGCCACCGCTCGTAATGACAAAATCGCACTCTCGCGTGGCGCGATGCACCAGCTCGCCAATCGCCTGCTCATCGTCGGGCGCAATACCGTAGAACACGGGCTCGGCGCCGGCATCGAGCGCCTCGGCCATCAGCGCCGAGGAGTTGGAGTCGCGAATCTGCCCGCGCGCCGGCAGCTCACCCGGCGCGACCAGCTCCGTGCCCAGCGAGATAATGCCCACGCGCGGAGCGGCATGAACCTTCACGCTCGCGTAACCAGCGCTTGCCAGCAGGCCAGCACCGGCCGGGGCCACAACCTCGCCGGCGCGCATCACGACGTCGCCGGCATGCGCCTCCTCGGCGGCAGAGCGAACGTTCTTCCCCACCTTGGCCGGCGCCAAAAACCTCACACGCGAGCCCTCGTTGCCGTCACCGTCGAGCACATCGACGATCTCGTACTTCACCACGGCATCGGCACCCTCGGGCACCGGCGCGCCCGTCATGATGCGGACGGTCTCGCCCACGCCGATTGCGCCCTCAAACACATGGCCCGCGGCCTCGTGCCCCACGACAGAAAGCGTCACGGGCGCATCGGTGGACGCTTTGGCGAGGTCGGCGGCACGCACGGCATATCCATCCATAGCGCTGTTGGCAAACGGCGAGATGTCGATATCGGCCACCGCGTCCTCGGCCAAGGGAAGACCGGCGGCCTGCCACACGGGAATCTCGACGAGATCGGTCGGAGCAACGTGCGACAGGACAATCGACTGCGCGTCCTCCAGCGGAATGAGTTTCTCTGCCATATGCACCTCTTAATGCCACAGCGCACAACAGGAGCGCCGATTCTTTATGCTTGTCTCAGTATAATCCCCCGACGCACGACCGCGACTCGGCCTGCACCCGCA
Organism: uncultured Collinsella sp.; assembly: GCA_900545905.1. Classification (GTDB taxonomy): domain Bacteria; phylum Actinomycetota; class Coriobacteriia; order Coriobacteriales; family Coriobacteriaceae; genus Collinsella. The sequence continues at coordinate 2,584 of URBA01000075.1, read as the reverse complement.
AATACACCTGTCAGTTGCAGGCCGCGAAACAGAACGGAAACCAACCCACCGGCTCGTCGCGTTTACCGCGTTTTATAATGCTTGCGTTGCAACCTAAAAGAGGAACGTATGGCTCATAACGACAAACCCGAAAGCGCAAACGAGGCGCAGGATCATTCCCAGTCACTCGACGACGGCGGCTTTTTCTCCCTTAATGACGTCATCATGGCAGGCAGGCAACAGCTCACCCGCTCCGAGCATCTCTTGGCTGCCGACACGCGCCGCAACGCTCGCAACCTACTCGCGAGCGCCAAGTTGCTCGCACTCGTCGTCATCGTCTCGCTCGCCATGGGCGTTGCCGCTTGGGCGTTTTTGGCCTCGTTGAATATCGCGACCGACTATCGCGAGCAGCATGCGTGGATTTACGCGCTGCTTCCCGTTGTGGGCGTTGTCACCGCATGGGTGTACAAAAACCACGGTCTCGCCGCCAAACGCGGTAACAACCTGGTCATCGACTCCGCTCTGGGCACCCGCCTCATCCATATGCGCATGGCCGTCCTCACCTTCGTCTGCTCCACGCTCACGCACCTAACGGGCGGATCGGCCGGTCGCGAGGGAGCTGCGGTGCAGATTGGCGGCACCATCGCCAGCAACATCTCGAGCCTCGCCCACCTCAAAAAGCATGACCACCACGACCTCATGCTCGCCGGCATCTCGTCGGCCTTTGGCGCCGTATTCGGCTCGCCCCTTGCCGGGGCTTTCTTTGGCATGGAGATGTGCTTTATCGGCAAGATCGACTACACCGCGGGCATCTACTGCCTGGTCGCCTCGTTTACCGGCTACTTTACATCACTCGCCCTAGGTACCGAGTACGAGGCGAATGTCATCGCCAGCGTTCCCGCTATGACGCCCAAAACGGTCGTCATCGTTGTTATCAGCGCAATTATCTTCGGTCTGACGGCACGCCTCTTTGCCTGGTCGGTTCGAACCGTCAAGAGCTTGTACGGTCGCTTTATCACCAATTACCTCGTTCGCGCACTCATCGGCGCACTCGTGGTTTTGGCCGCCTATGCCCTCCTCGACGCCTGGAACTACGCCGGCCTTTCCACGTGGCTTTCCGGCGCCGGATTTGCCGGCAACACCACCCTGGCGGACGCAGCCATCAAGTTGGTCGTCACAGCGCTTACCCTGGGCGCGGGCTTCCAAGGCGGCGAGGTCACGCCCCTGTTTGGCATCGGTGCGGCACTCGGTGGCTGGATCGGTTGCCTTACCGGGCTTGACCCCAGTTTTCTGGCGGCTCTCGGCATGCTCGGCGTGTTCTGCGCCGGCCTCAACGTGCCCATCACCACCTGCATGATGGCCATCGACCTGTTCCACGGCACGGCCGCCGGGTTCTTTGTCATCGTTTCGTTTATTAGCTACCTTGCCGGCGGCCACCGTGGCGTGTATCCCGCACAGCGCATTGTGTCCCCTAAGCGCCGTTCGCTTATTGTAGATGAGGGCGGTACGGTAGCGGATGCTATCGAGCGCCACAACGACCTGATAGAGTAGATGTAATAATCGCCGTGCAGCCACAATCGGGGAAATTCGACCCGGGCGCGACCGCACCGTCATGCCACACGCCGGGAGTCGCCCCATGCACGCAACTGATTTTGGTCGCACGCTCATCATCGCCAACCCAGCCGCCCAGTCGGGTGCGGCGCGCGAAGTTGCCGAGCGCCTGCAACGCTTTTTGGATATGACTGCACGCGCATCCCAGTTTGACCTGGTGTTGACCGAGCGCATGGGACACGCCAAGGAGCTGGCCGCGCGGGCCCAGGGCTATCGCACCGTTATCGCCCTTGGCGGCGACGGCGTGATCCACGAGGTCGTCAATGGACTCATGACGCAGAACGAGGCGGTCCGTCCCGCCCTTGCCGTCCTGCCCGTTGGCTCCGGCAACGATTTTGCCCAAACACTCGGCATCGACGATTTCTCCGGTAAGGATTTTGGCGCGCTGCTCTCCTGCGAGCTGCAGCGTCAGGACATCGGGCGCATTCGCTCTTGGAACCCCGCAAGCGGTAACGGCGAGGCTACCGTTGAGTACTACGACCAGACGCTTTCGGTCGGCATCGATGCCGCCATCGGCCTTGGCACCACCGAGCTGCGCAAAAAGACGGGCCTCGCCGGCGCTCCGCTCTACACCCTATCGGGACTTGAGCAGTTTGGCCTACGCTATCGCAATTACCCCATGACAGCCAGCTTTGACGACGCGCCCGCCGAGCGCGTGAGGGCGATCATCATGGCGATTCAGCTGGGCCCCACGTATGGCTCGGGCTATCGTATCTGCCCCGATGCCGACCCCTGCGACGGCATGCTCGACGTCTGCTACGCCTGCGGCCCCGTCCCTCGCGCGGTTGCCCTGCCTATGTTTCTTTCGGCTAAGGACGGCCACCATACCAAGTTGCCACCGGTTCGCATGCGCCGATGCCGCCATGCCGCGCTCACCTTGGAGGAGCCCGACTACCCCATCCAGGCCGACGGCGAGCCCGTTGTCGCCTCGCACATCGAAGTCGACGTCCTCGGCGGCGCCCTCCACGTCCTGTCTCTTATACACATCTCCGAG